>CANEXL010000069.1 GCA_947443745.1 Microbacteriaceae bacterium
GTACGAATTCTTCCCCCGCTCCGAAGGCGCTGTTCAGAACGCTGACGGCTCCTGGAAATCGGGCACCTTCCGCACTGCCGCCAAACGTCTGCCCGCCATCGCCGCCATGGGCTTCAACGTGCTGTACATGCCGCCTATCCATCCCATCGGATTCACCGGCCGCAAGGGCCCCAACAACACCCTCACACCTGGTCCCCATGATCCTGGATCTCCGTGGGCAATTGGCTCCGCCGCCGGTGGCCACGATGCCGTTCATCCCGAGCTGGGCACCATGGCCGACTTCACGTCCTTTCTGAAAAAGGCGCGCTCGCTGGGCATCGAGGTAGCGCTCGATCTCGCGCTGCAGGCCTCCCCTGATCACCCCTGGGTGACCGGGCATCCGGAATTCTTCACGACGTTGCCTGATGGCACGATTGCGTATGCGGAGAACCCCCCCAAGAAGTACCAAGACATTTACCCGATCAACTTTGATAACGATCCGGATGCCATCCGGGCCGAAGTTTTGCGCATCGTTGAGCACTGGATTGCCGCGGGCGTGCAGATTTTTCGCGTCGACAACCCCCACACCAAGCCCGTCGTCTTCTGGGAATGGTTGATTCGCACGATCAACAACGCGCACCCCGACGTCATTTTCTTAGCCGAAGCCTTTACGCGCCCGGCCATGATGCAGGCCCTCGCCAAGACCGGTTTTCAACAGTCGTACACGTACTTCACGTGGCGCAATACGGCCGACGAGCTCGCGGAATTCTTCACTGAGATCTCGGGTGAAACCGCCGATTTCATGCGGCCCAACCTGTTCGTGACAACCCCCGACATCTTGCCCGCCTACCTGCAATTCGGGGGCATTCCGGCAGCACGCATTCGCGCGGCCCTCGCCGCCACCGCCAGCCCGACCTGGGGGATCTACTCGGGGTACGAGCTGAATGAGAGCATCGCTCGTCCCGGCGCCGAAGAGCACATTGACAGTGAGAAGTTTGAGTTTCGCCCGCGAGATTGGGTTGGGGCTGAGAAGTCGGGCACCTCACTGGCTGGTTATCTGCAGCAACTCAACGACATTCGTGCCGTGCACCCGGCACTGGGTCAACTCCGCAACCTCACGGTTCACCGCAGTGACGACGACGCCATTCTCGTTTTCAGCAAGCACCTAGCGGCCGAATTCACGCCCACCGGGGTGAGCGACACCCTGATCGTGGTCGTCAACACCGATCCCCATGCGGTGCGGGAGACGACCATCCATCTGGATCTGACAACGTTGGGAGCGGAACACGGCGACGCGCTAGAGGTCACCGACCTGCTCACCGGGGACTCCTGGCTGTGGACCGACCAGAACTACGTTCGCCTCGACCCGTTCATCGAACCCGTGCACATTCTGCACGTCACAGGAGTAACTCGTGGCTAAGAAGACGTCCTCCCCCGCAGCAGACTCCGCCGCAAGCCCGGCACCGGGAGCCGTCCCCACTCCCGACGACGGCCCACTCGCGTGGATCGCCGAGGGCTCGCACTACAACCCCCACGAGGTGCTCGGCCAGCATGCCGTGCCCAGCAATCTTGAGACCGAAACCTTCCTCACCGTCATTCGGGCCAGGCGCCCGCTCGCCCTCGACGTCACCGCTGTTCTGGCCGGCGGACAACGCATCGAATTGGCGCACATCGGCCACGGCATCTGGCAGGGTGCCCACACCCTCGGAATCGGCGATTACGTTCTAGACACCACCTACGCGGATGGCCAGAAGTGGGTGGCCGATGACCCCTACCGTTTTGCTCCCGCGGTGGGCGAACTCGACCTCCATCTCATTCGCGAGGGTCGCCACGAACGTCTCTGGGAGGTTCTCGGTGCCCGTTTCTTCGCTCATGCCGGCGTCTCCGCAACGGTGGACGGAACCGCCTTCGCCGTCTGGGCGCCCAACGCCAAAGCCGTGCGCGTGCTCGGTGATTTCAATGGCTGGAGTGGCGAAGCTCATGCCATGCGAAGCCTGGGCTCCAGCGGCATCTGGGAGATTTTCATTCCGGATGTTCACCCCGGCACCATCTACAAGTTTGAGATCCTGACACATGCCAACGGCTGGGTGCAACATGCCGACCCGATGGCACGACAGACGCAGTGCCCGCCCGAGACGGGCTCGATTGTCGGGCACTCTGCCTATAAATGGGCCGACAAAAAGTGGCTCACGGCGCGGGCGAAGAGTTCGGCCCACGCCGCCCCGGTGAGTGTCTACGAGCTGCATGTGGGTTCCTGGCGCCCCGGCCTCTCCTATCGCGATCACGCCGATCAGCTGATCGGCCACGTCACCGAACTGGGCTTCACTCACGTGGAGTTCATGCCGCTCGCGGAACATCCGTATGGCCCCTCGTGGGGGTATCAAGTCACCGGGTATTACGCGCCCACCGCCCGCTTTGGCAACCCCGATGACCTCAAGTACCTCATCGATCGCCTGCACGACGCCAACATCGGGGTCATCCTCGATTGGGTTCCTGGGCACTTCCCCAAGGACGCCTGGGCCTTGGCGCGCTTCGACGGCCAGCCACTATACGAGCACGCCGACCCCCGCCGCGGGGAGCACCCTGACTGGGGAACCTACATCTTCGACTTCGGTCGCAACGAGGTGCGCAACTTTCTCGTCGCCAACGCCCTGTACTGGATTGAAGAGTTCCACATCGATGGCCTGCGCGTCGACGCCGTGGCGAGCATGCTCTATTTGGACTACAGCCGCGAAGACGGCGAGTGGCTGCCCAACCAGTTTGGGGGCCGCGAAAACCTCGAGGCCATCAGCTTCTTGCAAGAGGTCAACGCCACGGTCTACAAGATGCATCCTGGGGTCATCATGGCCGCCGAGGAATCCACAAGCTGGGGTGGGGTAACCGCTTCCACGGAGAGCGGTGGCCTCGGTTTCGGTTTCAAGTGGAACATGGGCTGGATGCATGACAGCCTCGAATACATTCACGTGGATCCGATGTATCGCTCGTGGCACCACCACGACATCACGTTCTCGCTGCAATATGCGTTCAGCGAGAACTTCATTTTGCCCATCAGCCATGACGAGGTCGTACACGGCAAGGGTTCCCTGCTGGACAAGATGCCCGGCGATCACTGGCAGCAACTGGCGAACATGCGCGCGTACTTCGCCTACATGTGGGGCCACCCGGGAAAGAAATTGCTGTTCATGGGGCAAGAGTTTGGGCAGCCCTCCGAGTGGAGCCAGGAGCGCGGCCTCGACTGGTGGATTCTGGACCAGCCCGCCCACCAGGGGCTTCAGCGCATGGTCGGCCAGCTTAACGCCCTCTATCGGGCCACACCGGCCCTCTGGGCGCGCGACAGCGACGCGGAGGGGTTCCAGTGGATTGACGGCGCCGACAACGGTCGCAACGTCGTCTCGTTCGTGCGGTACGACAACGACGGTAACGTGATTGCCGTCGTGGCCAACTTCTCGGGAGCACCCCATAACGACTTCGTGCTTGGCCTGCCCCACGCCGGCGAGTGGGTCGAAGCGTTCAACTCGGACGCCACCGACTTTGGGGGTTCGGGCGTCGGTAATTTCGGCGTCGTGCGCGCTCATCCCGAACCGTGGGGCGATCTGCCCGCCTCGGCACACCTCACGTTGCCACCGCTCGGCGTGCTCTTCCTCACCCGCGCCGCTCACTAAAGACGAGTCACCCCCTCAAATGATGAGCACGAGCATGATCAGCTGGGGATAGATGATTCATCCGAATCGTGAAGGATCACCTGATAAAGATTGTGATCCTGCCATTCGCCCGCAATTTTGAGGTATCGCGGCGCCATGCCGATCTGCTGAAAGCCAGCTTTCAGTAGAACCCGTTGTGAACCAGCATTACCGAGTAACGTGCTCGCCTCGATTCGGTGCAGCCCGAGGGTGCCTCTGGCTAGGTCGACGAGCTCTCGGACCGCCGCAGAGGCCAAACCTCGGCCCACGTATGCGCTATCAACCCAGTACCCCAGGCCGGCGCTCTGAAAGGGACCCCGCATGATTCCTGCCAGATTAAATTTGCCGACGAGCAGGTCATTGTCGACGAGAACGAAAGGATGAAAATCCCCCGCTTCATGTGAGGCGAGGCGGCCGGCAATGTCATTGGCCTGCCAGGCCGTGGTGAAGAACTCCTCGGACCTCACCGGTTCCCACGGAGCGAGATGCTGACGGTTGCGGTCATACGCGGCGGCCAGCCCTGCCGCATCGCTCACGCGCAATAAACGCAGACGGACGTTGTTCCCTAGTTGGCGCGATTCAAACATTGGCTCACTCTAGCTGCGCCAAACGCCTCTAGAACAGCAGGTTGGTCAGGCGTGCGCGTGCTTTGCCGACGCGGGGGTCCTCAAGACCAACGACATCGAAGAGTTCGAGCAGCCGAGTTCGCACAGCGTTCTTGCCTTCGGGGTCCAACGCGGGAAAGAGCGTCAGCAGCCGGTCGAATGCATCCTCAATGTGACCGCCTGAGATGTCGAGGTCGACAACATCAAGCTGCGCGTCGAGGTTCGAAGGGTCAGCGGATGCGGCGCTGCGCACAGCGGCAATCGTTTTGCCCTGTAGGCGGTTGAGCAGGCTCACCTGAGCGAGCCCGGCCCGTGCCATGTCATCACTGGGGTTCTGCTTGAGCGCCGTGTTGTAGGCCTCAATGGCCGCGGAATAATCGCCACGCTCAACGGCGTCATACGCCTCCTGGTGGAGGGGTGGCAGCGGAGGCATGGGCGGGGGAACGGGGTTGCCGTCGGCATCCAGCTCGGGGGCAATGCCGCCATCCGCTGGAATCGCGATGCCGGTGACACCGTTTTGCCCGGCCACCGTCAGAATCTGATCGAGCACGCCGCGGAGCTCCTCCTCGCCGATTGCTCCCGAGAAAATCTGCAAGGGTCGCCCCCCGATAACCGCGGCAACCGTCGGGATGGAGGTCGCTGTGAACGCCTGCACGAGCTGAGGATTCGCCTCGGCATCGACACGCACGAAAACGATCTGTCCCGCACGCTCCAGAATGAGGCGTTCCAAGAGCGCCGTGGCTTCGGTCAACGTGGGCTGCCCCTGACCCGAAAGCTCGACGATGATGGGAACCTGGGCCGACAGATCGAGGATGGCCGTAAAGTTCGCATCTGTGCCGTCAAGAATCAGAGCGGGAACTGGAATCGATGCTCCGGGCTGCACCGTCGTAGCCGGACCGCTTCCTGCCGCTCCTGCTGCTCCTCCCCCTGTGCCACCGGCAACGCCGGGAGCACCCGGAGTTGCCCCGGCTGGTCTATTTACCAGAGACGACAAGTCGAGGGCGCCCCGAAGGTTGGGAATGGGAGGTGGCATCGACATTTATTTACAGTCCCCTTGCAGCAATGAGTCCTTGGCTAAAGCCCAGGAGGCGGATCTTTTCGGTGCTTCCCAGCGGCGGAACATAGAACGAGAGCTGAATACCGTAGGTGGATTCGATCCCCGACCCTGACGTCGAAATTCCGGCCAAGACTTTCGTCTGACCTTCGGCGTTCACAATCGCCCCCGCTTCCGTGGGACGAACTGTTTCGTTCTCATTCAAGCTCACCGTAACGATGGCACCAGAATCGTTCGTGGCGAGGCTGATCGGTATCCCTGAACCAGGAACTTGGGTGAACTCTATGCTGGCCTTGTCGCCAATCGCGGCACGCTTGGCGTCTTTGTAGGGCAACCCAATCTGAGCCCGCAAGCTGTCCGCGGCCCCATCAAAGAGTCCCGCGTAGGCACTGCCATCACCCTTCATCAAGATGTCGCCGTAGGCGGCAGCCAATTGATTTGGTTGGAGGAGGAGCAATTTGGAATCGGCGGCGACTTCGGCACTGCCAGCCGTCGCTGGGGCAATTTCGGGCACAACGGCCTTTGGCTCAAGAACGAGCGCGTACTCCACGTGATAGTTCTCCCGCGGCGATTGCTGGACCAGCACCAGACCAGTCGTCGGGATCGTTGTGTCGGTTGGGTCCTGGATCACGGCGGTCACGTACCGCGGCCACGACGTGGTGGCTTGCGGCATGACAAAGGTCACAGGAGACGCTGGGATGACAGGCAGCGCCGCAACATTGCTGTCGGCCGCGCGCATCGTGTAGTTGGCCGCACGAATTTCCAGTGCCGGCCCCACCAAGCGCGTTGCCGCGACGGCGGGATCCAAATCCTTGTCGGCGCTGGCCACTGCCTCGGAGACGCGTGCCAAAATGCGCGTCAATTGAGCTTCGGAAACGTCGGGAAGAGGGGCGTCTTCACCGGCAGGAGCTGTCGATGTCGGCGTCGGGGTCATCTCTCCTTGCCCCGTTTGATAAGGGCTTGCGCACGACGCGAGCCCCAGAGCAAAGGTGAGCCCCAAGGGTATTGCCAGAAGTGCCGCACGGTTCTGCAGAGCACGGCGTCCCTTGACGGGCGGCAAAATTCTCGACGAAGATCCTCCCCGCTGAGAGAGTTTTTGAGGCTTCGGCGCTCGTGGCATTCGGGTGACTCTGCCGCGGCGTTTCGGGCCGTTTTGATTCTTCAACTTCGTGAGCGCCCACATCAGCAGGAGCAGCCCGGCAACGAGAAAGATTCCGCCGGCAATGATGAAGACGTTCGCGAAAGGTGTCTGGTTAGGAATCGGCCACGAGACGCTCACCTTTGCCGGGGCGTTAGCCACTCCATCCGAAGCAATGATGACCGACATGCTCGCGTCGGCGTTCATGGGCAGGCTGACGTCATTTTGTCCCACCCGCTCGCCCAGCCACAGGTCGGAGCCAGCAGGATTGACAATGCTGTTCGCCGCCGGAACCGTGGGGCCTTGCGCTGGAGATCCCGATGCGCCAGTGTCGCCTTCTGTCGCCGCCGGGGCACTCACAACGAGTTGGCTCCCGAGAACATTCGTCTTCGTGTCGTAGGTGATTGTGGTGTAGTCAGAGCCTTGGAGCCACGCCAACACATCCGCTGTGCGGCCATAGCCGATGAAACCGACCTCAGACCCACTGACCGTCACCGTCTGAAGACCGGGGTTACTGTTGAGAACGTCTCCGTTGATAACGGTGTAGGCAGCTTGAGAGTCGACCGTCTCCGAAAGAGCAGCAAACTCCGGTCCGGAGAAAAAGATTTTCTGGGTGAAACCAGTGCCAAGCAAGACGGCTGCCAAAACAAAGGCGCCGATGGCGACGATAAAACGCACGAATTAACTCCTTTACCGAGCAACAGAAGCGCCCGGTTTCCGGATCCTGCAACACGTTAAGACTCTTCAAGATACCGGATGCGGCTGAGACAAACCTGCGCATTGCCTCACAGACGCCTTCACTTTGCCTCCCGCCCACATCGTTTTCAGCATTAGACTCTCTACGTTGCTCGGGGCGGACGGAGATAGAAGATGCCACAAAACGAATCAGAGTTCACCAGGGTGCTCCGGGGCTACGATCCCGCAGAGGTTGATCGCAGCGTCAACAAGCTGCGAAGAGAGCTTCTCGCGCTCAAAACAGACCATGACGAGCAAGTCGAGACCATCAACGTTCTGGGCGCCGAGTTAGAAAATTTACGCACCAACTCAGAACAACTGGGGCGTCCCACGTTCAGTGGCCTTGGAGCCCGCCTTGCCTCCACCTTGACCATTGCGGAAGAGCAAGCCGTTCGGCTGGTGGCCCGCGCCGAGGCTGATGCCCGCACCGTGACCGTAGAAGCCGCTGGAGAAGCGGAAAGCATCAGAAATGCGGCCAATACCGACGCCCGTCTTATTCGGGAGGCCGCCGCCGCGAACGCTGAAGAGGTGCTCACTGACGCCCAGAATCGCGCGAAAGTTGTCATCTCAGACGCCGAACAATATGCCAACGGCCTCCGCCGTGACGCCGAGAATGCCGCCCGGGAAATTCGCGGGGCGAGCGCGACAGAGATTTCCAATGCCCGCACGACCGCCAAGCGCGAAATTGAACAGCAAGCGGCGGAAGCCCAGAGACAGATTGAGGAAGCTCGTCTCGTTTTGGTCTCAAAGCGACCCGAAAACGTCGACGTCACCGAAGATCTCCTCAAGATCTTGAAAATGAAGGCCGACGATGCCGCCCGCATCGACGATGCCGAAGCCGAGTTTTTGGCCCGACACCAAGAGGCCGTCACCCAAACCCAAAAATACATCGATGACGCTCAGGTTCAGGCCGCCCTTGCGCGCACCAATGCCACTGAACGTGAGCGAATTGCCCTGGCCTTGGAGCAAGAGGCCATTGAGGCCGCCCGCACGCTCCGTGACGAGGCAGCCGATCGCGTGACAAAGCTTTCTAGCGAAGCCGAAACGCGAGCGTCTCTGCTCCTTTCAGACGCCAAGAAGCGATCCGCGGCCATGATTGCCGAGGCAGAAGAAGCCGTTGCCGACATGCGTGTCGAACGAGAAGCGGTCTCGCAGTACTTTGACGGGCTACGGTTGGTACTAGGCCAAGCCAGTGACGTGATGTCGGAGACTGGCGAAAACCTCAACATCAACCAATAAGGGGCTTATCGTGCGAATCCAGAACGCGTTTCGTGCGGGACTCATTGGAACACTGGGTGTTGGCGTGGGCATCCTGCTCATCACCACCATCGGTTCTCTCGCCACCATCTTGACGTACATTGGTGCCGCCCTGTTCCTGGCGCTGGGTCTGGACCCCGCCGTCAAATGGCTCGTGTCCAAGCGTTTTCCGCACTGGGCCGCCATTCTGACCGTCGTTGTTGTCGTCATTGGTGCGTTTACCGGTCTCATTATGAGCGTTCTTCCCAACATCATCGACCAGAGTGTCTCCTTTTTCGCGACGCTTCCCACCATCATCGATGACATGAAAACGCAGGATTGGGTGGGGTTCCTCAACACCCAATTGGGCGGCTTCATCGACGTCAATGCCGTCCTCATATCGGTTGCCGATTTCTTCAAGGACCCGAACCATCTTTCTTCCATTGCTGGCGGCGCCTTGCAAGTGGGAATCTCGATCGCCAACGGTGTAACCGGCACCATCGTGGTCGTCATCCTGACCTTGTACTTCACGTCGTCAATGGATTCGATCAAAAAGGTTGCCTACTCGCTGGTCCCCAAGTCCAAGCGCGACACGTTCATGCGCTTGAGTGAAGAAATCACCTCGGGCGTCGGAAAGTA
>CANEXL010000070.1 GCA_947443745.1 Microbacteriaceae bacterium
ACTCCATCCACGTCATGGCCGTCTCCCCCCATGACGTTGAGCTCAGGGTAGGCGTTGTCGCTCGGGCGGAAACAACATTCGCGTCCCCCAAGAAAGTAGCGCACCACACTGTAGCTGGGCGGAAGTAGACCTCCATGGGCGATCCTGCTTGTTCGATAATTCCATCGCGCATGATGGCCACGTGCGTGGCGAGGGAAAGCGCCTCTGCCTGGTCATGGGTCACGAGAAGCGCAGCGGTTTTTTCGTGGGCCAAGATGTCTTTCACTTCAACGCGAAGGTCAGCGCGCAGAACGGGATCCAGTCCGGCGAAGGGTTCGTCGAGGAGCACGAGTTGCGGGCTATTGGCGAGGGCGCGGGCGAGGGCTACTCGTTGGGCCTGACCCCCTGAAAGCTCGTGCGGCATTCGACGCGCCAGGGCGGTCAGAGAAACGAGATCGAGTAGCTCTCTCACGCGGTCACCGCGGGATGCTTTCTTCACTCCTCGAAGATTGGACGCCAGTCCAAAGGCAATATTTTCTTCAACGCTCAGATGAGGAAAAAGGGAAGAATCTTGGGGAACCCAGCCGATATTCCGGCGGTGCGGAGCGAGATGAATACCGTGGGTGGTCAGCATCTGTTTGCCGAGCCGGAGATCCCCAGACGTCGCCCGTTCGAGTCCGGCAATCGTGCGCAGGAGCGTCGTCTTACCGCACCCGCTGGGACCCACAATCGCGGTGAACGCGCCATCCGCAACGTCGAGATTTACCCCCCGCAAGACCTCTGTGTTGCCGTAGCTGACCCCAAGGTCGGTGACGCTGAGAAAGGCGGTCATAAGGAGGAGCCTCCACGGCGATCGAGTTGGGACAGGAGAAATGCGGGAATTGCGGCTACAAGAATGAGCATGAGGGCATACGGAGCGGCGGATCCGTAAGACGCGACATCGGTTCGGGCCCACAGCAGAGTGGCAAGGGTGTCCATACCAGTCGGGCGCAGCATGAGCGTGGCGGGTAACTCTTTCATGGCTGTCACCATGACGAGAAGGCCGCCGAGGAGAAAGCCCGGCCGCGACAGCGGCCCGGTAACAGCAAACCACCCTTGAATGGGCGTGTAGCCCAGGCTCGTCGACACGTCATCGAGACCTCGAGGGATGGCAGCCACGCGAGAGCGGATGCCACCAATTGCCTTGGGGAGAAACATGAAGCCATAGGCAAGTGCCAGCAAAAAAGTCGTCTGGTACAGCGCGGGTGCGCTGCTCAAGGAGAAGAACACCAGAGAGAGGCCGACGACGACCCCCGGTAGGGCTAACGGCAGATAGCCCACGGACTCAATGGCGCTGACGAGACGACCCTGGAATCGCGCAGCCAACAAAGCGATCGGGGTCGCCAGAGCGACAGCAACAACGGCTCCACCGAGGCCAAGGAGAAGGGTGTTTGCGGTTGCCGACCACAGCCGGCCTGGGTCAAGGCTGGTGAGGGCTTCCGCAGAAAACATGAGCGCGAGCATGACGAAGAGAGGTATCGCGACCGCGGTGACAGCGGGGAGAGCAACCACAGCAAAGAGGGGCAGGAGGGAGGGGCGGAGCGTGAGGAGACGTGTTCGCCCTGACATCCGTGGAGTTGCTCGCATCGCGTGTCCTCGACCGCGTGCCAGTCGCTCTCCCACGACTATTATCGCCGCGAGAGCAATCAGGATAAGGCTCAGGACGGCGGCAAGATTCCGATCGTAGCTGGCGCCGTAGGCCTGATAAATGGCGGTGGTAAGGACCGGAAATCTGAAAAGTGCGACACCCCCGAAGTCTGAAATCACATATAAGAAAACGAGAAGTGCGCCCGCCAATGCGGGCCCACGGACGTTATTCCATGAGCCAGTAACCAGCGCCGACAGAGGCGAACGACCCAAAGTCGTCGCAACATCCTCAAAATCTGTCGTTGCCGACTGAAGTGCAGAGGCGACCGGAAGGGTGACATAGGGAACAGTAACCATCGTCAGCACAAGCCAGGAAGCGCTGAAGCCCTGCATCGACGGGAAGGACGCGAGAAGGCCATAGGCGGCAAGGTAACTAGGAATTGCGAGTGGAAGGGCAGCAACGACCATCCAGAACGCCCGCAAGGGAATTCGGACGCGCGAGAGCAAATAGGCGCCGGGAAGGCCAATCGCAAGACTGCTGACAGTAACGGTTGTCGCCAAAGCTATGGAGTTGCCGATGAGCAACGGCAATCGAGGCCGTTCCAGGAGCGCGAGAAATGACTCGCCCCCGCCGGAGAAAGCGCGGAGCACCAGAAAACCGATGGGAATGATCGCCACGAGCGCAGCAATGCCGGCCACCACGACGAGGAGTCGCGGCGGCCGCACACCGCGGCGGGAGGTACTCACAGGCCTGAGACTTAGAGGAGGCCGTGCTTGGCGAGCAGTCTCTGAGTCTCGCTGAGCGAATCTAAGTCGTCCAAATTGAATTCCGCGTTGGCCAGCGACGCAAGGGAGGGAAGTCCTTCGGGCGCCGCGATGCCTGGCAGGAGCGGGTATTCAAAAGTCTCATGAACGAAGTATTGCTGCGCCGCGGGAGAAATGAGGAACCGCAAGAACTGGAGCGCCTCGACGTTACCGCTCGAGCCGGCAAGAATCCCCGCACCTGTCACGTTCACGATGCCGCCAGCGTCACCGGGCAAGAATCTGAGTTGCGCCCGCATGTTTTCGGCACCGAGCTCGGCAGCGCTTTGATACCAGTAATAGTGATTGATGAGGGCCAGGTCGAGTTGTCCGGAGTTGACTAAGTCAAGCGTCGCGCCATTCTTCTCCGTGATCACGGGGGCGTTGGCTGCCATGTCCATGACCCATTGCTCGGCAACGGCGTCGCCTTCGAGCTCACGCAAGGCGGTTACAAATGACTGAAAGCTCGCGTTGCCGGGAGGAAACCCCACGCGGCCGTTCCACTCAGGAGCCGTGAGCTCGAGGACTGATGTCGGAACATCGGCCTCTGAAATCTTCTCCGAGTCGAAGGCGATGACCCTGGCGCGACCCGTTATTCCAACCCAGTCATCGTCGCTGGAGGTGAAGTCGTCGGGAATTGCGTCACTGATGTCGTTGGGGAGCTCCGAAAGAAGGTCGACTTCTGACAGGGCACCGAGTGCGCCAGCGTCTTGCGAGAGGAATACGTCTGCGGGGGTCTGGCGCCCTTCTTCGAGGAGAAGCGCTGAAAGCTCTGGGCTCGTTCCATAGCGGACCGCAATTTCGATCCCTGTTTCCTCAGTGAACTGAGCCAAAAGTGGGGCAATGAGGGCTTCATCGCGACCAGCGTAAATTGTGAGAACCCCGTCGGTCGAGGCGGCATTGGCCGTGCCGTTACTCTCGTCGTTGTCGGTCGCACACGCGGTGAGAGCAAGCACAGAGATGGCGAGAGCGGAGAAAATGGGAATAGATCGTGACCGGTGAGCGAGACGCAAGAGGGGGCTGCTTTCAGCAATGTTTCGGTGAGGTTCAGGACAAAGACAAGGGCGCCCGGCCGAGCGCGCCTTACTTAGGTAAGCCTAACCTAACAAAACTGATAATGCTAGAGACGGATCCAGATCGAAAAACTAGATCGAAAAACTAGATTGAAAAACCAAGGGCGCGCATCATGTCGCGACCGTCATCGGTGATCTTCTCCGGGCCCCATGGCGGCATCCACACCCAGTTGATGCGGAAGGCATCCACCACGTTGTCCAGCGACTCCGCGGTCTGTTCCTCGAGCACGTCGGTCAAAGGGCAACCGGCGCTTGTCAGCGTCATGTGAATGATGAGAGCGTCGTTCTCTTCGTCCCAGCCGAGGTCGTAGATGAGTCCGAGATCAACAATGTTGATTCCCAGCTCAGGGTCCATGACCTCTTTGAGGGCCTCGGTAACCTCGTTATATTTTTCGTCGCTCAGCGATACAGCCATTACTAGACGGCCAACTCAAGGAAGCGGTCGTAGCCCTCGTTTTCAAGACGATCCGCGAGCTCGGGGCCGCCTTCTTCGGCAACGCGACCGTTGACGAAGACGTGAACGAAGTCGGGCTTGATGTAGCGAAGGATGCGCGTGTAGTGCGTGATCAAAAGGATGCCCAGGCCGGTTGCTTCCTTGGCGCGGTTAACACCCTCGGAGACAATCTTGAGAGCATCGACGTCGAGGCCAGAGTCTGTCTCGTCGAGAACGGCAAAACGGGGCTTGAGCAATTCGAGCTGCAAGATTTCGTGGCGCTTCTTTTCTCCACCGGAGAAACCCTCGTTGACGTTGCGCTCGGCGAACGTCTTGTCCATGCGCAGGCTTTCCATGGCGACGCGAACATCTTTGATCCAGTTACGGATGGCGGGAGCCTCGCCGTCGATGGCAGTCTTGGCAGTGCGCAAGAAGTTCGTGACCGTCACTCCGGGGATTTCGACGGGGTACTGCATGGCCAAGAAGAGTCCGGCGCGTGCGCGCTCGTCGACGGTCATGGCCAAAACATCGGCACCATCGAGCGTGATGGAACCGCTCTCGACCTTGTACTTGGGGTGTCCGGCGATTGTGTACGCCAGGGTGGACTTGCCCGAGCCGTTGGGGCCCATGATGGCGTGGGTCTCACCCGAGTTGATGGTCAGGTCGACGCCGCGCAGAATCTGCGTGGTGCCCTGTTCGGTCTCGACGCTGACGTGCAGGTCGGTGATCTTCAGTGTTGACATGAGTTAGATCTCTTTCGTGAGCGTTGGGTCAATGTAGATGTCGCCGTCAATTGTCACAGCGGTGAAAACGGGGACGGGTTCGTACGCGGGAAGCGTGAGTGGCTTTCCGGTGGCGAGCTCAAATTTGGAGCCGTGAGCCCAGCATTCGAGGGTGTTATCTTCGACGAAGCCTTCGGCGAGCGAAATATCGCCGTGGGTGCACGTGTCACCAATGGCGTGAACATCGCCGGCGGAGTCGAGAACAAGCGCCATCGGTATTCCACCGATGATGACGCGCTTCGCCTGGTTAAGCGTGAGGTCTGCGAGTGCGCAGGCTTTTTCTTGAGCCATTAGTTCACGCTCGCAATGTGAACGTTCTCGAGTTCAATGTCGAGCGCGGCGTGAATGTCTTCTTCGAGAGAAGGCACGTGAAGCTGCTGAACGATCTCGTTCAAGAACCCGCGAACAACGAGCTTGCGCGCTTCTTCTTCGTTGATGCCACGAGCCTGCAAGTAGAAGAGCTGCTCGTCATCGAAACGACCCGTGGCGCTGGCGTGACCGGCACCGGCAATATCGCCGGTTTCGATCTCGAGGTTAGGGATGGAGTCGGCTCGCGTGCCTTCGGAGAGAACCAGGTTGCGGTTCTGTTCGTAGCTATCGGTCCCGGTGCCCTTGGCGCCGATGAGAACATCGCCAACCCAGACAGTGCGTGCACCCTTGCCCTGCAACGCACCTTTGTAGGTCACGCGTGACTTGGTCTGAGGAGCATCGTGGAAGACATACACCTGCTGCTCAATGTGCTGACCAGCATCGGCGAAGTACAAACCAAGAAGGTCGACGGAGCCACCCGCTTCGGCGAGGTGCGCCGAAGGGTTGATGCGAATCACGTCGCCACCAAGGGAGACGAGAGCATGCTTGAGACTGGCATCGCGGCCAATTCGGGCAAAGTGCGACCCTAGGTGAATGGCGTCGTCGTTCCACTGCTGAACCGAGATGACAGAGAGGTTAGCGCTCTCCCCCACCAGAATTTCGAGGTTCTCGACGAGCTGAGCATCACCGGTGTTACGGATGATGATGGTCGACTTTGAGAAGGGCGCGGCTTCGATGACGATGTGGGCGGCGCGAGGCGTTTGCCCCGTGGCGTCGCGCGTAATCGTGATCTCGCTCACGTCTTCAGCGCCGATGGAAACAAGGAGAACCTCGGTCGCAGCGGTCCACGCGTTTGCGGAGGCCCGATCTTCGGGAATGCCGGCGGAGCCGACGCGAGGGTCGGTCACAGGAATCCAGGAAAAACTTACTCCTGCAGACTCGGTCGCCGAATAGGGAAACCGCGAGCCATCGAGCTCCCCCGCAGTGAAAGCGGTGAGCTTTGCTACGGGAGAGAGTTTCCAGTCGAGTTCGCGACCATTGACGGCCTCGAAATCTTCGGGGTTGGTGGACTTAAAACGCGCAGAACGCGTCTGAACGGGGGCAACACGACCAGTCCCATCTGAATGGGCCTTGATTCCGAGCTGTTCAGCTATCGTCGTCGTCGTGGTGTCTGTCGTAGTGGTATCTGGGGCGAGGGACATTTAGCCGACGGACCCTTCCATGCCCATTTCAATGAGCTTGTTGAGTTCGAGTGCGTATTCCATGGGCAACTCGCGGGCAATGGGTTCGATAAAGCCGCGCACAATCATGGCCATGGCTTCGTCTTCGGGCATGCCGCGAGACATCAGATAGAACAACTGTTCTGCGCTGACCTTCGAGACGGTGGCTTCGTGACCCAGCTGAACATCGTCGACACGAATGTCGATAGCCGGATACGTGTCACTGCGAGAAATGGAGTCAACCAGGAGAGCGTCACAGCGCACCGTGTTCGCGGAATGATGGGCGTTGGCATCGATGCGCACTTCGCCGCGATAACCAGCACGACCGCCACCTCGGGCAATGGACTTCGACACAATCGAGGACTGCGTGTAGGGAGCCATGTGAATCATCTTGGCGCCGGCGTCTTGGTGCTGACCGGGGCCCGCAAAAGCGACAGAAAGCGTCTCACCCTTGGCGTGCTCGCCAACCAGGTAGATGGAGGGGTACTTCATCGTGACCTTGGAGCCGATGTTGCCGTCAATCCATTCCATCGTTGCACCCTCGTGCGCGATGGCACGCTTGGTGACGAGGTTGTAGACGTTGTTGGACCAGTTCTGAATCGTCGTGTAACGAACGCGTGCGTTCTTCTTCACGATGATCTCAACGACGGCGGAGTGAAGCGAGTCGCTCTTGTAGATCGGAGCCGTGCAGCCCTCGATGTAGTGAACGTAACTACCCTCGTCGGCAATGATGAGCGTGCGCTCAAATTGCCCCATGTTCTCCGTGTTGATGCGGAAGTAGGCCTGCAGCGGAATCTCCACGTGAACGCCCTTGGGAACGTAGACGAACGATCCGCCCGACCACACCGAGGTGTTCAGCGCAGCGAACTTGTTGTCACCGGCGGGGATAACGGTCGCAAAGTACTCTTTGAACAGTTCCGGATGCTCTTTGAGCGCCGTGTCCGTGTCCATGAAGATGACGCCTTGGCGTTCGAGGTCTTCGTTGATCTGGTGGTACACAACCTCAGACTCATACTGAGCGGCCACACCAGAAACCAGGCGCTGACGCTCTGCCTCGGGAATGCCCAGGCGTTCGTACGTCTCTTTAATCTCGTCGGGAAGGTCGTCCCACGTTTGAGCTTGCTTTTCCGTGGAGCGAACAAAGTACTTAATGTTCTCGAAGTCGATTTCGGAGATGTCGGCGCCCCATTTTGGCATGGGCTTGCGCAGGAACATCTTGTAGGCCTTGAGACGGGCGTCCAGCATCCACTGAGGTTCACTCTTCAGATTGGAGATATCGGTGACAACGTCTTCGTTAATTCCGCGGCGGGCACTGGCTCCAGCGGCGTCTTTATCGTGCCAGCCGAATTCGTATGTTCCGAGGCCATCAAGTTCGGGCCGGTCGATCAGTACGTCTGACATGGCTTCCTTTCATTGCGTTGTGTATCTAATAAGTCGCGCGCGAACGCACGCATTCCCGCTTTGCTGTGAAAGCGAGGGAGAACGTCGTCGTAGCGCGACTTCAGCGAATCTAGAATGAAAGAACTCGAAAGGCAATCACGAAACCCGAAGGCACCTTGCGTGTCCTCGCCTTCGAGATATCAGCTTTCGCCGACCACACTGAACTCCCCCAAGTCTATCGCGGGGGCCCCAAATTCAACAGGCTTTGTTGTTCTTTATGAGCGAACAAGCAGTTTCAAGGAGAAGCGCGTTGTCACGAATTTTTGACTGGATTCTGAAGCTGTGGCGTGGTTTTGTGCAGTGGCTTCCTGTCACCGTCGATCGCCGCGTTCGCGTGGCCGCTTGGGTGACGCTGGTCGTTCAGGTCCTCATCGTTGTCACCGGCGGGGCCGTGCGACTCACCGCTAGTGGCTTGGGTTGTCCCACGTGGCCCAAGTGCACGGCGGATTCGCTGGTGAACACCTCGGAGATGGGCATTCACGGTGTCATTGAATTTGGCAACCGCATGTTGACGTTCGTTCTTGTCATCGTTGCCATTGCTGCATTCGTCCTCATCCTCCGGATGCGCAAGCAACGGCGCGACCTCTTTTGGCTGACTCTCGTCATTGGCCTGGGCATTCCTGCCCAAGCTGTTATCGGTGGCATTTCGGTCCTGACCCAGCTGAACCCCTATGTCGTCGGATTCCACTTCGTGGTATCCATCGGCATCATCGTGCTCTCAACAGTTCTCGTGTACCGGGCTTATCGGGGCAATGCCGCACGCACGTGGAGTGCCACGCCAACTCTGGTGTGGGTCGCGTGGCTGATGGCGCTTTTTCAGGGAACCACCATCATGGTCGGAATCTTGACGACGGGATCAGGCCCCCACGCTGGCGATGCTGCGGCGCCGCGGAACAACCTCGACAGCGAGTTGCTTCAGCACATCCACTCGTACCCCGCGTACATTGCGGTCGGACTGGCCGTTCTCCTGCTGGTGCTGACGCTGGTCTACAAGCGTGTGGCCACCCGCAAGGCCGTGGTTGCCCTGATCAGCATCAATTCCGCTCAGATTGTCGTGGGAATCACGCAGTCGCGAATGGGCTTGCCCGAGCTTTTGGTCGGAACGCATATGTTCCTGGCCTGTCTCGTTTCGGCGGCGGTCACCCTCGTATTGCTCACGCTTCGCAAGCCCGCAGAAAGCTAGAAGGGCTCGACGCGGGCTAGCGCGTTTTGTTCTGAAGCTGTTGGGTTCGCTTTGCGTGCGCGATGGCCGATCCCATTGTGATTCGTCGATGCGTGCCAGATCGGAAGAGCACAC
>CANEXL010000071.1 GCA_947443745.1 Microbacteriaceae bacterium
AATTCTTGAGGCTCAAAATGGAGACTGGAGTTGATCGTCGTGCCAGAAAATTCACTCATAATCCAAGATTACCGCAGGGACAAAACTGTCGTTTTATCACTTCCCTCGATAGATAAAGCCAAGGGATAGACTGACGAAGTGATTTTCGGAGACCTTCTGGTGCGGGTGAGTTCGCCTCGGCTCATTGGCGTGATTCCAGAGGATGTGCGAGGGGAAATTCCCGTTTTGCGCACCCCACGGCAACAACTATCCGGCTGCGCCGGGGTGATTGAGAAGTAACATAACCATGACACAGGCCAAAATTCCCTTCAACGATCTTTCTCGTGGAACGTCGGCATTACGCGGCGAAATTGACGCCGCCATTGCTCGCGTCATTTCGAGCGGTTGGTTCGTCATGGGACCCGAGCACGACGCTCTCGAGAGAGAGCTCGCGATGTACGTCGGAACAACACACGCCGTCAACGTTGGTAACGGCACAGACGCACTCGAGCTTGCGCTTGCCGCGGTGGGCGTGACCTCGGGAGACTTCGTCGTGACCGTGGCGAATGCCGGCGCTTATGCCACGACAGCCGCGCGACTCCTTGGGGCGTTCCCGGTTTACTGTGATATCGATCCGCAGACTCACCTCATGTCGGTGGCAACGCTAGAGGCAGCCTTAGCTCTGTTGCCGGAGGCGCCGAAGGCAATCGTAGTGACGCACCTGTATGGTGCCCTTGCTCCCGTTGAAGCGATTGTGGTCCTCGCCCACAAACAGGGAATCGCTGTTGTGGAAGACTGCGCCCAGTCTCTGGGAGCGCGAAATGCGGCGGGAGCGGGCGGAAGCTTTGCGGACGTCGCGACCACAAGTTTTTATCCCACCAAGAACCTTGGGGCGTTGGGAGATGGCGGGGCCATTTTCACCAAGAGCGATGACCTAGCTACTTCGGTCAAGCGGATGCGTCAGTATGGCTGGGAATCAAAGTACAACATCCGTCACGCGCACGGCCGAAATACTCGCCTCGATGAAATGCAGGCTGCTATTTTGAGAGCAAAATTGCCCTTCCTGGATGCCGGAAACAGCCGTCGCCGCGAAATCCATGGTTCCTATGAATTGGCCACACCTGAGCACGCAAAACTCGTCAATCAATCGAGCGATTCGTTTGTGGCCCACTTGGCGGTGTTGACGTCAGCAACGAGAGACGCTGATCGACAAAAACTCAGTGATGCGGGCATCACGACCGATGTTCATTACCCCATCCCCGACCATCGACAGGGGTTCCCCGATTTTGTCGCGAAGGCGATGCCCCTTGAGGTCACCGAATGGGCCGCACAATCCGTTTTCTCCGTCCCCATGTTCCCCGAACTATCGGAAACAGAGACGTTACGCGTCAAGGCCGCCCTGGGCAGTCTCTGATGGTGCCGCACGACGGTCCTCCCACCCGGACAACGATGCTCACGGGATTCAACGATCACCGCGGCGTTTTGACGGTGGGGGAAACCCCGTCGAGTTTGCCATTTCGCGTCGAAAGATTCTTCTTGGTTTCAAGGGTTCCTGAGGGGGAGCCGCGCGGGATTCATGCCCACAAAGAATGCCATCAGTTTCTGGTGTGTGTCGCTGGATCGGTCAAGGCCCTTTTTGATGATGGAAATGTTCGAGAGGTCATTAGCCTTGATCAACCGAACCTCGGTTTGCATATGCCACCGCTGACGTGGGGAGCCCAATATGATTTTTCTCCCGACGCCGTTCTCCTCGTATTGGCTTCGCACCGCTATGACCCCGAAGACTACATTCATGAATATGACGATTTCTTGGCCGCGACGGAGCACCGCCGCACCGGGTCTGGCGCGCTGTGAAGCTCAACGCCCCTTCCGTCTCAGTTGCCCTCTGCACTCATAACGGTGCCGCCTTCATCACGGAACAAGTTGCCAGCATTGTGGCTCAAACGCTTCTTCCTGCGCAGATTGTGGTGTCAGACGATGCGTCGACTGACGAAACACTCCAACGCTTCTCTCAGACAATTGAACGGGCACTAATCGCGCGACCTGATGTTGGCAATATCGCGATTACCATTCTTCGCAATGCGTCGCCCCTTGGCGTGACCAAGAATTTCGAGCAGGCGATAGCCCACTGCGTGGGCCCTCTCATCGCCCTTTCCGACCAAGACGACGTGTGGCGGCCACATCGATTGGAGCGCATGCGTGAGGAATTCGAGAAGGACCCAGAGTTATTGTTGCTTTTCACTGACTCTCGTCTGGTCGACGCACACGGGGCCCCCCTCGGGTACTCAACCTTTAACGCACTCCGGGTTTCAGCTGCAGAGAAGGCTCTCGTTCATGGCGGGCGGGCGTTGGAGATTTTTGTCCGCCGAAACCTCGTGACAGGGGCAACCACGATCTTTCGGAAAGAGCTCTTCGCGCTGGCTCAACCTTTTCCGAGGTCCTGGGTTCACGATGAGTGGCTGGGTATTGTCGCTGCAGCAGCAGGAAGGGTCGATTTTCTCCCCGAGGCTCTCGTTGACTACCGCCAACATTCCAGCAACGAAATCGGGGCCAAGAAACCTGGTTGGCGACACTATGTGGGGCGCATCATTTTTTCCCGCGCAGAACGAAACGCTCGACTCTTCGCGCGTGCCGCAGTCATGGCGCAGCACCCCTTCTTTTTGGAGGCGAGTCCTGCAGTGAGCGAGGTCGCCGAGGAAAAACTTTTGCACGAAGTTGCCCGGCAAGCTCTGCCTGCAGCTCGGCTCAAGAGAATCGCTCTCGTGCTCGCCGAGATCAGAACCGGCCGTTACCGACGGTTCGGGCTCGGAGCGCAGGATGTTGTGCGAGACCTTCTTCAACCCGTTTGACGTTTTAACCCCGTTTCCAAAATGACCTTGTTGTCGCTTACGAAGCCGGTAGATTTGCTATGTCTGCCTCTGCTCTCCTTGCACTGGAGATGACTGCGACAAAAGGAAACCCAGCGTGAGTGGCACCGTCATTGAAACTAAGCAGCGCGATGGTGCGTTGGACTTCATCCGGTTCATCTCGGTGTTGCTCGTCATCTGCATCCATGTCGCGGCCGTTGGGTTTGCCGAGATCGGAGCGCACGGTTGGTGGGCCATAAACGCGTACGACAGTGTTGCGCGCATTGCCGTGCCCCTCTTCTTCATGGTCACTGGGGCGTTGTTAGTTCCGCGGGAGAGTTCGGTACCCTCGATTCTCAGGCGCGTTCTGCGCATTGCCATTCCGCTTGTCGCCTGGTCAGTGATCTACCTTCTGTGGTTCCGGGTTACCGGCGATATGACTGCGCCCTCCATTTTGAATGTCGCTGTGGGGCCCGTGGTTTATCACCTCTGGTATCTCTACGTGCTGATCGGTGCCTACCTGTTCCTGCCGGTGATGGCTGGCTTCTATCAGGCCAACAAGACCCAGACGATTCTCTTTGTGCTGGCACTGTGGTTTTTGGGGGCATCCGTCGTGCCGACCATTGCCGCGCTCACTGGAATCACCATCATTGGCATCGACTGGACGTTTCTCTCGTGGACGGCCGGGTACTTTGTCCTCGGAGCCGTGCTCTACAAGAGACTGGATCTCGGGCGAATTCGCCTGAGCCTCGTCGTCGTCATCTGGGCCGCAACGACTGCGGCGACCGCGCTGAGCACGTGGTACTTTTCGGCCGCCGATGGCGCGGCCAACCAGACCTTCTATCGATATTTCTCGCCGTTTATTGTGGTGGGCGCAGTGGCCGCGTTCGTCATCATGTCGAAGGCCTACTCACGGTTTTTCGCGGCACGTGCTCGCGTAACACGACAACTTCGGTGGTTGAGCACGGTGAGTTTTGGGATTTACCTTTTTCATCCGCTCGCGATTTATGCTTTGGCCAAAGTGGGCATCAATTACGATTTCATCAACCCGTGGCTCGGCATCCCCGTTCTCACGGTCGGGATATTTGCGGTCTCGGCGGGTTTGGTGTTTCTCCTGCAGAGAATTCACTTTGTGCGAGCCATCGTTCCGTCCTAGCGGGAGCGGCTGAGGGGAGTAACTCCAAGAGTGACAGAAGGACAAGGCAGCACGTTGGTGCCCCCAGCAGGATTCGAACCTGCGGCCTTCTGCGTCGGAGGCAGACACTCTATCCGCTGAGCTATGGGGGCTCAGTACGTCTCTACGGTATCACTCGGTGGGTGCTGGGGCGTAAGCCGGGAGGTGGCAGGCCCAAAGATAGACTTGACTCTTGTGACTCCTCAAGACTTAGCACGCCAATTATTTGAACTCATCCTCATGGTCGTTGCTCGCCATCAGCCGGCGAAACCACTGCAACTTTCTGTGGATGACGTCGTTCTCGAGCGCCCCAAGAATCGCGATCATGGCGATTGGGCCACCAGCATTGCCCTCAAGATTTCGAAGCCCCTTGGTTTGAACCCGCGGGAGCTTGCCGCCGAGTTGGCGACGGAACTCGCCCTCGTTGACGGTGTTGCCGGCGTTGAGGTTGCGGGCCCGGGATTCATTAACGTGCGACTGGATGCCAGTGCTGCCGGCGTCCTGGCCCAGAGAATTGTTGAGGCGGGGGAGTCTTACGGCAACGGGGACCTTTACCGCGGCGTGCAGCTGAACCTGGAGTTCGTCTCGGCCAACCCGACCGGCCCGATTCATATGGGTGGGACGCGTTGGGCGGCCGTGGGGGATTCGCTGGCACGCATCCTGAAATCTCAAGGTGGGGATGTTACTCGGGAATATTACTTCAACGATCATGGCGCCCAGATCGATCGCTTTTCGCGCAGTCTGATTGCGGCTCATCTGGGGGAGGCCACTCCCGAAGACGGCTACGGCGGAGCGTACATTCATGACATTGCCGCCCGGGTTGTCACCGCCTATGGCCAAGACGTGTCTGTCCTTCCTCGCGAGGAAATGCAGGAGGTGTTTCGTTCCCTCGGTGTCGAATTGATGTTTGGGGAGATCAAGGCATCGCTGCATGATTTTGGCGTGGATTTCGATGTTTACTTCCATGAGGATTCCCTGCATGAGTCCCGCGCCGTCGATCGGGCGCTTCAGCGTCTGCGCGAGCTGGGCCACGTGTTCGAATTGGATGGCGCCACCTGGTTGCGCACCACCGACTTTGGCGATGACAAGGATCGCGTCATCATCAAGAGCGATGGCGAAGCCGCCTACATCGCGGGTGACTTGGCCTACTACCTGGATAAGCGCGAGCGTGGGTTTGAGCGCAACATCATCATGCTGGGTGCCGACCATCACGGGTATGTTGCGCGCATGATGGCCATGTGTGCCGCGTTTGGCGACACCCCCAACGTGAATCTCGAGATCATGATTGGGCAGATGGTCAACCTTGTGCGTGATGGGGTCCCCATGCGCATGAGCAAGCGTGCCGGCACCATCGTGACGCTCGAAGACCTCGTCGAGGCCGTGGGCGTCGATGCCGGGCGGTACGCGCTCGTGCGGTCCTCCAGTGACTCTCAACTCGATATCGATTTGGATATTTTGGGCAAACGCACCAATGACAACCCCGTCTTCTACGTTCAGTACGCGCACGCCCGCACGTGTGCGGTTTCCCGCAATGCCGAGGTCTCCGGAGTGAAGCGTGCCGACGGGTTCTCCCCGGAACTGCTCGTGAACGAATCCGAGTCTCAGCTGCTGGGTGTCTTGCAGGAGTTTCCGCGAATTGTCGCTCAGGCCGCGCAACTGCGAGAGCCTCACCGCGTGGCCCGCTACATCGAAGAGGTCGCCGGTTTTTACCACCGCTGGTATGACAAGTGTCGGGTCATTCCTCAGGGCGAGGATGCCGTCGAAGACGTGCACCGCACCCGCCTGTGGCTCAACGATGCCACGGGGCAGGTTATCCGTAACGGTCTGCAACTCGTCGGCGTCTCAGCGCCTGAGCGCATGTAATTTGCGGCGCGCGATTGGCCATTGACCTCTAATAGAATTGGAGAGTGCCACCGTCCGTTTCACGGATGATTCTTGGCTTTCTTTATGGCTTCAGGGACCAATCCGGGTCCGCTCGCCCCACATCCGTTATTTACTGTGAGGTTTTCTGTGGCTGCCAACCCGCACGCACCGAACCTTGACGCGGCGAACCCACTGGCGCCCGATTGGCTCGACGCCGACGTTGATGTCAACGCGTTGTGGCCAGGCCTGTGGTCGGAGAACACCGTGCGTGCCGCTGACGGCGAGGTCGTTATTGCCGGGGTTTCTTCGTCGCAGCTGGTGGAGCAGTTCGGCACTCCTCTCTATGTCATCGATGAGGCGCACGCTCGCAATCGCGCCGTCGAGGTTCGTGAGGCGTTTGAGCGTGAACTGGGTCGCGTCGGGGCGAAGACAACCGTGTATTACGCGGCCAAAGCCTTTCTGTGTACCGAGGTGGCCCGCTGGGTGACGGAGGCCGGTATGAAAATTGATGTGGCCAGCGGGGGAGAGCTTGCCGTTGCGCTCGCCGCCGGAGTCGCCCCCGCCCGCCTTGGTTTTCACGGCAACAACAAGTCGCAAGCCGAGATTGATCGAGCAGTGGGCCTCGGCGTGGGAACGATTGTCATCGATTCCCTGTGGGAGATCGAGCGTGTTGCTGCCTCGGCGGCGCGTCAGGGTGTCACACAGCGCGTTCGCTTGCGTGTGAACAGCGGCGTTCACGCCCACACGCACAGCTTCTTGGCGACCGCGCATGAGGACCAAAAGTTTGGTGTCACCATTGCGGATGCTCCGGCCTATGTCGCACGTATCCGCGAGCAGTCCTCGCTCTCCTTTATGGGCGTGCACTGCCACATCGGGTCGCAAATCTTTGGTACCGCGGGCTTTGCGGAGTCCGCTTCGCGCCTTCTTGGCTTGCACGCTGAGCTGCTCGCCGGTGGCCCCGTGCCCGAGCTGAACCTCGGTGGCGGCTTCGGAATTGCGTACACGCCCGCCGACGAGCCCACCCCCATTGGCATCATCGCGGCCGAAATTGCCGACATGGTCGCGGGGGAGTGCGCACGCCTCGGCATCGACATTCCTCTCATTGCGCTCGAGCCAGGACGTGCCGTCATCGGCACCTCCACCTCCACGCTGTACACGGTGGGGACTACCAAGGACGTGACCGTCGAGTTCGATGGGACCAACGCCATCCGCCGGTATGTCAGTGTCGATGGCGGCATGAGCGATAACGCTCGCCCCGCCTTGTATGAGGCGAACTACTCGGTGCGTCTGGCCAACCGGGTGTCGGATGCCCCGCAGCGGCTGGTGCGCCTCGCGGGCAAGCATTGCGAATCCGGTGACATCGTGGTCTACGCCGACTACCTGCCCGGCGATGTTCAGCCCGGTGACATCGTGGCCACCCCGGCCACCGGAGCTTACTGTTTCTCGCTCTCCAGTAACTACAACTACCTCGCGAGGCCACCCGTTGTGGCCGTTCGTGACGGGGTCGCTCGCGTGATTGTGCGCGGCGAAACCGAAGAAGATCTTTTGGCGCGCGACATGGGCGTCAATCCTCAGCAACGAAATGATGGAGCACCTCAATGATTGAGTACCGCAACGTGCGCGTGGCCCTGTTGGGTGGCGGCACCGTGGGCGCCCAGGTGGCACGCCTGCTCTTGGAGCACGCCGACGAGTTCACCGCGCGCGTGGGAGCCAGCCTCGAGTTGACCGGCATTGCCGTGCGCAATCTCGACGCCCCTCGCAGTGCAGACCTTCCCAAGGAGCTCTTCACCACCGATGCCGAATCACTGATTCTCGGCGCCGACATCGTGATCGAGGTCATGGGTGGGATCGAGCCCGCGCGCACCTATATTTTGCAGGCCATCAACTCCGGTGCCGACGTTGTCACCGCAAACAAGGCGCTGCTCGCCACCCACGGCCCCGAGCTCTTTGCCGCTGCCGAGCAGGTCGGCGCTCAGGTTTACTATGAGGCCGCGGTTGCCGGCGCCATCCCCATCATTCGCCCTCTGCGCGACTCGCTTGCCGGTGACCGCGTGAAGCGCATCTTGGGCATCGTGAACGGCACGACGAACTACATTCTCGACATGATGGATACGGAAGGCGCGTCGCTGGAGGACGCGCTCGCCGTGGCCACCGAGTTGGGCTACGCCGAGGCCGACCCCACCGCGGACATCGACGCCTACGACGCGGCTCAGAAGGCATCCATCTTGGCCAGCCTGGCTTTTCACACGAACGTTCCTCTGGAATCCGTGCACCGTGAGGGTATTCGCGGCGTCACAAGCCAGACGGTCGAGTTGGCGCGCAAGGCCGGTTACGTCGTCAAGTTACTCGCGATTTGTGAGCGTCTCACCGATCCCGCCACGGGAGAAGAGGGTGTCTCCACCCGCGTGTATCCCGCGCTCATTTCGCGCGATCACCCATTGGCAGCCGTGCACAAGGCCAACAACGCGGTCTTCGTCGAGGCGGAAGCCGCCGGAAGCCTCATGTTCTACGGCGCTGGTGCCGGTGGTCCCGAGACGGCGTCGGCTGTTCTGGGTGACCTCGTTTCAGCCGCCCGACGCCATGTTATTGGTGGTCCAGGAATGGGCGAATCCACGCATGCCAACATGGCGATTTTGCCCATGAGTCATGTGACCACGCGCTATCACGTGACGCTCTCCGTTCTCGATGAGCCGGGCGTGCTGGCATCCGTCGCAGGGGTATTCAAGGACCACGGTGTTTCGGTCGAATTAGTGGAGCAAGGCCTGTACGGAAACGGCAGTGGCGTGCACGGAGAGTCTCGCCCCACGGCTACGCTAGTCATAGGTACGCACGCGGCTCTTGAGTCAGATTTAGCGGCCACCGTTTCCGCCCTCGCGCAGCTGGATGCCGTGAGTTCAGTGGTCTCGGTTCTACGAGTTGAAGGAGCCTAATGGCTAAGCAATGGCGCGGACTTCTGCACGAGTATGCAGACCGCCTCGACATCCCTGATGCGACCCCCA
>CANEXL010000072.1 GCA_947443745.1 Microbacteriaceae bacterium
CGGGCAGCAGCAGCGTGTCGGGGTTGCCCGTGGCCTCGCCGCCGACCCCAATATTTTGTTGATGGATGAGCCCTTTGGTGCCGTTGACCCGATTGTTCGTCGTGAGTTGCAGACGGAACTCGCTCGTATCCAATCTGAGCTGGCCAAAACGATTGTTTTCGTGACCCACGACATCGAAGAGGCCTTCTTACTCGGTGATCACGTCGTCATTCTGCGTGAAGGAGGCCACATTGCCCAACAGGGGACGCCGGCCGAGCTCCTCGCAAATCCCGTTGATGATTTCGTGGCAGATTTCATTGGTCGCGGCGATGAGAGCAAGCACCTCACCATCACAGAACGCAACGGTACGCGCCTCGTCGTGGATGCGCGGGGCCGTGTGGCCGGCGTGCTGGCAGCCGAAGGTGACGCATGGACTGGCTAAGTAAGAACTGGATGCTCGTTCTCGATCTCAGCTGGGTGCATGTCGGCCTCAGTATTGTTCCGGTCATCGTCGGGTTGGCTATTGCCCTTCCTCTCGCGTGGGTGTCCTTTCGTTTCAAGCGCGTCGGGCGCTTTCTCGTGCCCGCCAGCGGCCTGCTGTATACGATTCCTTCCCTCCCCATGTTTATTGCACTCCCTGTTATTTTGGGCACCGCCATCTTGGATCCGGCCAACCTCATCGTCGGGCTCACGATCTACGCCGTTGCCCTCCTCGTGCGCCAAATCGTGGATGCCCTTGTGTCGGTGAGTAGCGATGTACGTCAGGCATCGGTTGCGATGGGGTATTCGTCCTGGCAGCGTTTTTGGCGGGTGGATCTGCCGTTGGCGGGCCCCGTTCTCCTCTCGGGCCTTCGGGTCGTGGCGGTGAGCACGGTCAGCCTGGTCAGCATCGGTTCGGTCATTGGCGTCACGAGTCTGGGCTACCTCTTTCTTAATGGGTTCAAACGGGGAATTCCCGCCGAGGTGCTGGTCGGCGTCATTGCGACCGTCATTATCGCCTTCGTTTTTGATGGCGCGCTCGTTCTCCTTGGCCGATTTCTCATGCCGTGGACGCGAAGGAGGACGTCGTGAATTTTCTGATGGATGCCCTCAATTGGATTCTTGACCCCGCGCTGCATCAGGGATCTGATTCTTTGGGCGCGCGCATCGGCGAGCATCTTGCGTACACGTTTGGAGCTGTCATCATCGGCGCGCTCATCGCGATCCCCTTGGGAATTGTGGTGGGCCACACCAAGCGGGGGGCAGCTCTGGCGGTGTCTTTTACCGGTGGTTTGAGGGCGCTGCCCAGCCTGGGTGTCTTGATTCTGATTGGGTTGAGCGTCGGTATCGGTTTTCAAGCGCCGTTGGCCACATTCGTGATCATGGCGATCCCACCCTTGCTTTCGGGCACGTATGCCGGCATCCAAGCTGTGAATCCGCTTACAGTTGATGCGGCTCGGGCGATGGGAATGACCCCTCTGCAGGTCGTTTTTCAGGTCGAAGTTCCCCTCGCGCTGCCTCTGATTGTCGCCGGAATGAGATCCGCAATTCTGCAGGTCGTCGCCACGGCAACATTGGCAGCATACGTTTCAGGCGGGGCATTAGGTGTTTATATCTTCTCCGCGCTTGCCCGGCGCGACTATCCGCAGATGCTTGCCGCATCCATGATTGTTATTGTTCTCGCGTTCGTATTGGAAGGAATCTTTGCCTTATTGCAACGACTCGCTCGCCCCCGTGGCACGGTTGTCCTCGGGTAAAGTAAAGAGCAGGGGGAAAGCCTCGATTCGCTCGCAGTTGGAGCCCCTACCGTCATTCTTCAAACTAGGAGCCTTTTCTCATGAGTTTTAAGCGCATCTTGACCATCACGGCGGCTGTTGCCGTCGTTGGAGTAGCCCTCTCGGGTTGCGCCACCGCAGACCCCACAGCGGCCCCGACCGCAACGTCGGCTGGCCCCGCCATTGTCATCGGATCTCAAGCGTTCTCCGAGAACGAAATCATCGGAGAGATTTATGCTCAAGCCCTTGAAGCAGGGGGCTACACCGTCGAACGAAAGTTCAACATCGGTTCACGCGAGGTCTACATTCCCGCCATCGAAAGTGGCGAGGTTTCACTGCTGCCCGAATACACCGGCGGACTCCTGCAGTACTTCGACACCGCAACGACCGCAAAGTCGGCCGCTGATATTTACGCTGCCCTTCCCGCACTTCTCACACCTTCTGGTCTGAGCGTTCTCGATCAGTCCACCGCGTCGGACGAAGACTCGTACAACGTCACCAAGGAATTCAGCGACGCAAACAACGTCAAGAGCCTTGCTGACTTGTCGGCGTTGACGATTCCCCTCACCGTCGGTGGTAACTCCGAGATGCAAACCCGTCCCTACGGACCCGATGGCTTGCTCAGCGTCTACGGTGTCAAGGTTTCCTTTACCGCCATTGAGGACTACGGAGGACCCCTGACGGTCAAGGCGCTCAACGATGGCGCCGTTCAGCTTGCTGACCTGTACACGAGCGATCCTGCCATCACGAAGAACAACTTCGTGACTCTCACGGACCCTCAAAACCTGATGGTTGCCAATAACGTCGTCGCCCTGATCAACACCAAGGTCTTCCCAGCGGATGCGACGGGCATCATCAACGCCGTCAACGCCAAGCTGACAACGGCTGGCCTTGTCCAGATCAACACGGAGAGTGCCGCCGGTGACTCGCCCGCGACGATCGCCGCTAAGTGGCTGAAAGAAAACCTCATCGGTTAGGTTTTACCCGAACTGAGAATGGCCCTCGCCGTGCTCGCTGGTTTTCAGCGGTTGCTCGGCGGGGGTCTTTTTTCTTAGGGATCGAGCGGGTCGTCGATGGTGTTGGGGTCGCCATCACCGGGAGCATCCATGAATTTGGCCTGCGAGTAGGCAATGCGCTTTTTGATGACCCACATGACAAAAATGAATCCCACGACAATTGCGATGAAGGCCCAGCCGGCCCAATCAAACCTCTGCGAGAACTCGAGATAACGTTCACGGAGAATGGCCGCGAGCGTCACATACGCTCCCGTCCAGATGATGCAGGCAGCCGCCGTCCAGGCGATGAATTGTCGGTAGCGCATCTTCGACATTCCCACTGTTAGCGGGATGATCGAATGCAAAACCGGGAGAAACCTACTGAGGAAGACGGCAATCCCGCCGCGGCGATCAACGTAGTTATCGGCAGCTTCCCAGCGCTTGACACCCAATTTTCGCCCCAACCAACTGGCACGAATCTGCGGGCCAAATCGGCGGCCAACAAAGAAGCCGATCGTCTCGCCAATCAGCGAGCCCAGAATCACCATTCCGACCATGGCGTAGTACTGGCCGGTGGTGGTGATGGCAGACGAAGCGATGAGCACAATCGTGTCACCGGGAATCACGAGACCAATGAGAAAAGATGTTTCGAGCAGGATACCTAGGGACGCCAGAAGAGTTCGCGAAACCGGATCGATGCTACTGACGGCGTCAAGGAACGAGGAAATGAGCTCGTTCATTTACGGTGCGACTTTTTCTGGCGCCGAGTTTTCCGTTACGTGTATGTCAGTGCGGAGTTCCTCATAAGCGCCCCGCCACTGAGCGAGTTGGGAAGGGTTGGAGAGAAGCTCCGGCTCACCGACCCATCGGGAAACCTCACGAATACCGTGCAGAGAATTAAGAGCCCACACGGTTGTGCCTGCGAGGTCCGCAGGCGTTGACCACTCCTCGTTCACCGAAAGACCGACCGAGGCGGCAATACCGCGCACGATCTGCACCGTGATGGAGTCAACACGCAGGGCTTCTGCAGGCGGCATGAAGATCTGGCCGTCGCGCCACCACACCAGACAGGTTGTGGCGCCATCAACGATGTTGCCGGCAGAGTTCAGAATCACGGCGTCGTCTGCCCCGGCTTCGCGAGCCTGAGACCGAAGGCCCTCGAGCGCGACGAGGTCCGGTCCCTTGATGGTGGGCTCCGTTCTGACATCCATTGCGGCAGTCGTCAGGATAACCGTCTCAAAGAGCGGGGGAGCCGGCCGAATCCACAACTCCAATTCGCCGCGTTCCGTCAGGTCAATGCGGGGAAAGAAAGATCCCCGGCGCGGGAGGGCAGTAGTGACGGCCGCTGTAAAAGAATTAACAGAACGAACGAGGCCCTGGGCCGTCGCCGAAGCGGCAAAGCGCGCAAAGTGCTGATCCAATGCGACGACGCCGCCGTCCGCCAGGAGCCACGAATCTGCGACATAGAGGGGGAGGACGGGCGCGCCGTCCACAGGAGTTAGCTCGCGACCATTCCAGCGAAAACGTTTATCAACCACACGCCTAGGCTAGTACGGTGACCCCTAGCGTTAGCCGAACCCGCATCTCTGGCTGGGTCGACCCCGCGGCGGCTTTTATGGCTCTGGCGGCTAACGAACCGTGGGCGGTTTGGCTCGATGCCGGCCCACATGCCCGAACGGGCCTCTCCTATATTGGTGTTCCCCGGTCGCGAGTTCTCAGCGAAAACGTTGAGTTGGGGGTCGTCACTAGCGCCACGCTCGTCGACGGATTCATGGTGAATTCCCATGACCATGCGGCCACGATCTTCGAAGTGGTGCGGGACGATCTCGCGGCGCACATTGTTGAAGACATCGAGTCAGCGGGATTTCACCTCGGTTGGGTGGGGTGGTTTGGTTACGAACTTGCGGCGCACACGACTGGCGTGCGCACGACAACGTCACACACTCCGGATGCCCGCCTCGTCTTCCTCGACCGGGCCCTCGAATTCGATCACGAGGCCCACACCGTCACTCTGCTCGAGCTAGACCCACAATCGACGTCCTGGCACACAGAGGTCGAAGCCCTGCTTGCTCCTGTCCAGGGAGGCAGAGGTTCGGGGCCGATCTTTTCACCGGCGCCAAGCATCCGTCATGATCGTGTCACGTGGCGCCATGCCCCAGACCACTATGAGTCGCTGGTGTCGGCCTGTTTGGCTGCAATCACCCGCGGTGATGCCTATCAGCTGTGTCTCACTAATGAGGTGCGGATTGCGAACGTTTCGGGGGAGCCCTCGCTGGATCCGGTGCAGACCTACCTTCGCCTTCGCGCCGAAAATCCGAGTCATCACGGGGGGTTTCTTCGCTTCGGCGAGGTCTCCCTGTTGAGTTCGAGCCCCGAAGTATTTCTGAGTGTCGACGCCAATGGCCGCGTGACCACCAAGCCCATCAAGGGAACGCGGCGCAGGGGAGCCTCCCCTGAAGAAGATCAGACGCTTGCACGCGACCTCGTCGAGAGCGAAAAAGAGCGTGCCGAGAACCTCATGATTGTGGATCTCATGCGTAACGACCTCGGCCGTGTTGCGCAACTCGGAACAGTCGCCGTCGACGCGCTGTTGGAAGTCGAAACGTACGAGAACGTGCATCAGCTGGTCAGCACGGTTTCGGCCCAGCTCTTGCCAGGAATGACCGCCACGGATGCGCTGGAAGCGTGCTTCCCTGCTGGTTCCATGACCGGCACCCCCAAGATCAGCGCGATGCAGATTCTGGAGACGTTGGAACAAGGACCCCGGGGCATCTATTCGGGGGCGTTCGGGTACCTCAGCCTCGATGGCTCGGCCGAGCTAGCCATGGTCATCCGGAGCATCGTGCTGGATGCCAGTGGGGCTTCCATTGGAACCGGTGGTGGCATTACGAGCGGATCGATTCCGCGGGATGAACTCGAAGAAACCTGGGTCAAGGTGACCCCGCTGCTTCGGGCATTGGGAGTCAGTACGCTCGACTATTCTTGAAGGGATGACTGAGCACGAGGGCGCGACCTACGATTTCGCAGAAATTCAAGAAAAATGGCTTCCTGTCTGGGACAAGATTGAGCCGTTCCGTTCTGACGACCCGAGTGATGAGCGTCCTCGCAAGTACGTGCTCGACATGTTCCCGTACCCCTCTGGCGACCTCCACATGGGGCACGCGGAGGCGTATGCCCTCGGAGACGTCATTGCACGCTACTGGCGCCACCGCGACTACAACGTCTTGCACCCCATCGGCTGGGACTCCTTTGGCCTGCCTGCCGAGAATGCTGCTATCAAGCGCAATCTGAACCCTGTTACCTGGACCTACGACAACATCGACCAGCAGAAGCGCTCGATGCGTCGCTACGCCACGTCGTTTGACTGGTCGCGCGTCATCCACACCTCCGACCCCGAGTATTACAAGTGGAACCAATGGCTCTTCTTGCAGATGTACAACAAGGGTTTGGCATATCGCAAAGACAGCTGGGTCAACTGGGACCCCGTAGACCAGACGGTTTTGGCCAACGAACAGGTTTTGGCCGACGGCACGTCGGAGCGCTCGGGCGCCATGGTCGTCAAGAAGAAGCTCACTCAGTGGTACTTCCGCATCACCGATTACGCCGACCGCCTGCTCGATGACCTCGATACCCTCGAGGGTGCCTGGCCCGCCAAGGTGCTGTCGATGCAGCGCAACTGGATCGGTCGTTCCATCGGAGCCGATGTTGACTTCGTGGTCGAAGGTCGCGAGACCCCCGTCACGGTGTTCACCACGCGCCCCGACACCCTTTATGGCGCAACGTTCATGGTTGTTGCACCGGATGCGGACCTCGCCACGGAACTTGCCGCCAAGGCCGATGACGTGACTCGTGCCGCTTTCGATGACTATCTCACCGAGGTGCAGAAGGCCACTGAAATTGAGCGTCAGGCCACCGATCGCCCCAAGACCGGAGTGTTTCTCGGGGCCTATGCGATTAACCCGGTCAACGGCGAGCGTTTGCCTATCTGGGCCGCCGACTACGTGCTGAGTGATTACGGTACGGGCGCCATCATGGCCGTTCCCGCCCACGATCAGCGTGACCTCGACTTCGCTTTGCGCTTCGACCTCCCCATTCGCGTGGTGGTTGAACCCACCGGTGTCGCCAACCATTCGGACAACATCGATGAATCCGCCGACGGCAACTCTGACGGCAACAATCCTGCACTGACAGGCAAGGCTCTGGCCGGCGACGGAAAACTCGTCAACTCCGGACCGCTCGACGGTCTGGCGAAAAAGGAAGCGGTTGCTCGCGCCATCGAAATTCTGGACGAACGCGGCACCGGTCGTTCCGCCAAGAACTATCGTCTGCGTGACTGGCTGATTTCTCGCCAGCGCTACTGGGGAACCCCTATCCCGATCATTCACGGCGCCGATGGCACCGAGTATCCGGTTTCCGAAGATCAGCTGCCGGTTCTCCTTCCCTCGACCGAGGGCTTGAACCTTCAGCCGAAGGGCTCCTCACCGCTGGGAGCTGCCGAGGATTGGGTGAACGTTCCCAACCCCGTTGACGGCACCCCGGCTCGTCGTGATCCCGACACCATGGACACGTTCGTCGATAGCTCGTGGTACTTCCTACGCTTCCTGTCGCCCCACGATGACACCCAGGCGTTCGATCCCGCTGAGGCCAAGCGCTGGGCTCCTGTTGACCAGTATGTCGGTGGCGTCACCCACGCCATCCTTCATCTGCTGTACGCCCGTTTCATCACGAAGGTCTTGTTTGACCTTGGCCACATTGAGTTCGAAGAGCCCTTCACTGCTCTGCTGAACCAAGGCATGGTGCTGATGGATGGTTCGGCCATGAGCAAGTCCAAGGGCAACCTGGTCAAGCTCTCCGACCAGCTTGAAGAACACGGTGTGGATGCGGTTCGCATCACGATGGCCTTCGCCGGTCCTCCCGAAGAAGACATTGACTGGCAGTCGGTTTCCCCCGCGGCCAGCAACAAATTCTTGGCTCGTGCTTGGCGTATCGCGCATGATGTGACCTCTGCGGTGGGAACCCCTGCCGCTGATGGTGACGTTGCGTTGCGTCGCGTCACGCATCACCTCTTGGCCGATGCTCCGGCACTGATCGAAGGCTTCAAGTTCAACGTCGTTGTCGCTCGTCTGATGGAGCTCGTCAACGCGACCCGCAAAGCAATCGACAGCGGAGTGGGCCCTGCTGACCCTGCCGTTCGTGAAGCTGCCGAAACCATCGCCGTGATGCTGGACCTCTACGCGCCCTATACGGCCGAAGACATGTGGCAGCTGCTGGGGTACGAGCCCACCGTTTCCCTCGTTGTCTGGCCCGTTGCCGATCCTGCCCTCTTGGTTCAGGAGTCGATTACGGCCGTCGTTCAGGTTGATGGCAAGGTGCGTGATCGCCTCGAGGTAAGCCCCAATATTTCGGCGGATGACCTCGAAGCCTTGGCGAATGGACTCCCTGGTGTCCTCCGCGCCCTCGAGGGCCGAGAGATCGTGAACGTTATTGTTCGCGCCCCCAAGATTGTCAACATCGCGACGAAGCCGGCCACCACGGCGTAACGCTCGCTCTTCTCCACCACAGGAATACCTCCGGCTGTTCGCTGAACATGCGGAGGTATTTTCTTGTCTCATTTCTTGTCACGTTTCTAACGTGGAGTCATGCGTCGGCTCACGGATCTTCTTCGAAATCTCTTGGGCCTTGACGACGGGACAATAACCTCCCTGTCACAGGTAGAAAACTCGAGCCAACGAGCCAGGTGGCGCATTGCGTTAGGGGCGGGTCTCGTTTTGGGGGCGACCGCAATCATCGTGGCAATTGTTGTCTCGACGATATCGTCGCTCACCGCAGAATCTGGCGTGCCCTCGGAGCTTCTTCTGAGCAGTACGGCACCGGTCACGGCATTGCCTGGAGAACCCTCGAACATCTCCGGTGAAGAGATTTTCGTGCACGTTGTGGGGGCGGTTCAGAATCCCGGACTCTTCGGAGTTCACTCTGGTGCACGCGTCATCGATGCTGTCATGGCGGCCGGAGGACTCGTGGCGAGTGCAGACCCCTGTGGCATTAATCTCGCCTCGACCATTCACGACGGTCAACAAATCGTCGTGCCCGCTACCGTCGAAGGGACACCCGGTGATCCCGCGTTGTGCA
>CANEXL010000073.1 GCA_947443745.1 Microbacteriaceae bacterium
ATCCATCTGGCCTGCATCGCTCAAGATGTAGTCAAAGTAAGCCTTGACCAGGGGAGCAGATGCTGCATCTACGTACGAGTTGCAACCGATGAGGTAGCTGACCAGTACGAGAGGGTAGTGCGTGGGGTCGGTCGTCGTGCGGTTGATGCTGATGGCCATGTCGGTGGCGTCGCGGCCCTCGACGGGCTTGCTGTCCGCAACAACAGCTGCGGCGCCTTCAGCGGTGTATCCAACGAACGTGTCGCCAACCTTGATCTTGGCTACGCCAAGCTTTCCGGCCTTCGATGCGTCTGCGTAGCCGATGGTGCCGACTCCGTTGGTGACGGCGTCAACGACACCCGAGGTGCCCTTGGCTGCTTCACCGGTGGTGAAGGGGAAGGTGTCAGCAGGCTTCTCGATTGCCCAGTCAGCCTTAGCGGTCTGGAAGAGGTAATCGGAGAAGTTCTTGCTGGTGCCCGAGTCATCCGAGCGGTGAACAGCGGTGATCGCCGTTGCGGGCAAGGTGGCCTTGGAGTTCAGGGCAACAATTGCGGGGTCGTTCCACATGGTGATTGCACCGGAGTAGATCTTCGCAAGAGTGGAGGCATCGAGGTTCAGCTCGGTGACGCCCTCAACGTTGAAGATTACGGCGATGGGGGAGATGTAGGCGGGAACCTCGAAAGGAAGCGTGCCGGCGGTGCAGGCAGCGAAGGGAGCTGCAAGCTCGTCGGTGCTGAGTGAGGAGTCGCTACCAGCGAATGCCGAGCCGCCAGCGATGAACGTCTTGCGTCCTGCGCCAGAACCGGTGGGGTCGTAGTTGATGGTGACGGCGGGGTTTGCGATCTGGAACGATGCGGTCCAAGACTTCTGAGCGCTGTCCTGGCTGGAGGCGCCGGCGCCGACCAAGGTACCGGTCAGGCTGGAGACAGATGCTGCGGGTGCTGCTGCTTCGTTGCCTGCGCAAGAAGAGAGTGCGAGTGCTGCTACTGCTGCTGTTGCAACAATGGCCGCGATGCGACCTGTGCGTGTGATGTTCACTGTGAAGTGATTCCTTTCAGGAATGCGGATCAGGAATGTAAGAGCATTTCGAACCAGTTTTGTTGGCTCACTCTTGACGGTAAGCACGGGAAGTAACGTCGCCCCGACCCTCAGGTAAACGGCAGGTTAACTCACCATGAACGACGGGTGATGCGAGGTGACCGAGAGGGCTTTACGGGAGTCCTACAGCAATGCGTCGTGCGTTTCGATGGCGATAATGCCGGATGCCGGATGCGACTTCGAGAGATGGATGACGCTGAACGACGCCGTGTCGAGAAGCCCCGCTTCCATTACGAAATTTCCCATAGGTGTGCCAGTGGCGAGAGCAATCTCGCGGATGAGCTCCGGGATGACCGGGCCGTGACTGCAGATCACGGCAGTTTTCTTCGAGCGCACGCGCTTGCCAATAAGGCTGCGCACATCTTCACTGTCGTCATGAAAGGCATGCTGACTGATGGCCTCGACGAACTTCACGTCCCGCTTCAGCGCGGCGGCAAGAGGAGCCATGGTTTGGCGGCAGCGCAGGCTCGTACTCGCAACCAGGCGCCGGGGGCCCCAGCTGTTGAGCGTTGCAACGATGGAATCTGCTTGACGTTTTCCGCGGGCACTGAGGGGGCGATCGACATCCGCTCCCTTGAACGACGCGGGGTCGAGTGCCTTGGCGTGACGCAACACGATGATTGCGAAGGTCTTGGTGATCTTTTGGGCCAGGAGCGCCGAGAAGTTGTCCAAGATAATGCGGTCGGGGTCGTAGCTCAGCTCTTTGCGGGCACGCACGATGGGCATCCACTCCAGCGCGGCTACCTCATCGTTGGGAATGAAACTAGAGGTGAGGATGGCCTTATCGGTCACCTCGGCTGCCCAGTAATGAACAATCTTGTTGCGCCCGCTGGGCATGATGTATTCGGTCACGCCGAGTGGAACCCCCAGAGCCACAAGCAGCCCTGTCTCTTCGTGAATTTCCCGCACGGCGGTTTGGGGCAACATTTCTCCGGGGTCGACTTTGCCTTTGGGCAGAGAGATGTCACGGCGTTCCGCACGATGAATCAGCAAAATCTGAATCTCGTCATCAATCTCTCGCCAGCAGACGGCCCCCGCCGCATACACCGTCGTATCCGTGGCAATGCTCATCGTTTGATGCCCGTTCGACGTCGCTGAGAAACCTGTTTCATGACGGTGTCTTGCAGATCGGTGAGGTGGTTGCCGTCGGCGCCCACCGCGTGCCGGATCCACGATCCGTCGGGTTCCATCCACCACGACGCGGTGTTCTCGTCCATGGCCATCGCAAAGAAATCTGTGATTTCGGCAATGTGTTCGGGCATCGTGAGCCGAACCAGTACTTCAACGCGACGATCGAGGTTGCGATGCATCATGTCGGCGCTGCCGATATACACCTCGGGCTCACCACCGTTTTCAAACATGAAGACACGAGAATGTTCGAGGTACCGGCCCAAGATGGAGCGCACCCGAATCGTTTCGCTGAGTCCGGGAACGCCGGCCTTCAGCGCACAAATCCCGCGCACCCAGATATCGATGGGGACTCCGGCCTGGCTGGCGCGATAGAGAGCATCGATGATGACCTCATCCACAATGGAGTTAATTTTGATGCGGATGCCCGACGGCAGACCGGCCGCGGCGGCAGTGGTCTCGGCATGGATGTACTTGAGCAGCCCCTTGCGCAGGTGCAAGGGAGCAACCAGAAGGCGCTTGAACTTCTTCTCGATCGCGTAACCAGAGAGCTCATTGAAGAGGCGAGTCAGGTCGCGCCCCACAGCAGGGTCAGCAGTCAAGAGGCCAAAGTCTTCGTACAGACGACTGGTTTTGGGGTTGTAGTTTCCTGTTCCCACGTGGGAATAACTGCGCAGCAGACCCTTTTCCTGGCGAATCACCAACGCGAGCTTGCAGTGGGTCTTCAGCCCGACCAGGCCGTAGACGACGTGTACACCGGCCTTCTCGAGCTTGCGGGCCCAGCTGATGTTGGCCTGCTCGTCAAAGCGCGCCTTCAGTTCCACGAGAGCCAGAACTTGTTTGCCCGCTTCGGCCGCGTTGATCAGCGCCTGAATGATGGGGCTGTCACCGGAGGTGCGGTACAGGGTTTGCTTGATGGCCAGCACGTTGGGGTCGGCCGCCGCCTGCTCCAAGAACGCCTGAACGCTGGTGGAGAAAGATTCGTACGGGTGGTGCAGCAGCACATCGCCGCGACGGATGGAGGCAAAAATGGAGGACTGCTCGCCCGTTTCACTCGGCAGGAGTTCGGCCGCCGTGGTCGGAACATGGGGGGCATACCGAAGGTCGGTGCGCTTGAGCCCAGAGAGGCCAAAAAGCCCGCCAAGGTTCAGCGGCTCGGGAAGGCGGTAAACCTCCTGCTCGGTGATATCCAGTTCTCGCACGAGCAAGTCGAGAGTGACTGAATCCATGGCCTGGCTAATTTCTAACCGGATGGGCGGCCCGAAGCGTCGGCGCAGAAGACCCTTTTCCAACACCTGGATGAGGTTCTCGGTCTCGTCTTCGTCGATTTGCACGTCCTCGTTGCGGGTAACCCGAAACGCGTGGTGCTCCACAATCTCCATGCCGGGAAAGAGGTGGCTGAGGTGATTGGAAATGAGATCTTCGAGGGTGAGAAAGCGAACATCGGTAAGCTCTTCGCGCTTATCGATGCGCAAGAACCGCGGCAGCATGGGCGGCACCTTGAGGCGAGCGAACTCCTCGGTACCGGTCTTCGTGTTGCGCACCCGCACGGCGAGGTTCAGCGAGAGCCCCGATATATAAGGGAACGGATGCGCGGGGTCGACCGCCAAGGGCATCAGAACGGGGAAGATCTGTTCGGTGAAGAACTCCTCCATGACGGCCTGATCCGCTTCGTCCAGGCTGTCCCACGTCACAACGTGAACGCCGGCTTCGGCCAATTCGGGCAGCACCACATCTTTGTAGACCGCGGCGTGCCGAACTTGGAGATCATGCGCCTTGTCAGAAATAGAGGCGAGCACGGCAGAGGGTGCGGTTCCAATGTTGGTGGGAATGGCGAGACCCGTCACGATTCGGCGTTTCAGCCCAGCGACGCGCACCATGAAAAATTCATCGAGGTTTGCCGCAAAGATGGCCAGAAAATTTGCGCGTTCGAGAACGGGAATTTCGGTGTCCTCGGCCATTTCCAAGACGCGTTGGTTGAAGGCAAGCCAGCTGAGCTCACGGTCAAGAAAGCGATCTCCCGGAAGGTCGGCAACTTCGGGCAAGGGCGTCTCATCGAAGTCGTCGTCAACGTCGGGAATTGAACCCATCGTCCTGCTGGTCTGAAGCGCATCCATACTGAACATCTTCGCAGGAAAGTTCACCGCGAAACATCGCCAAAGTTACCGGCGAGTGAACTCGGCGGTCCCCAGACCTTCGCCGGAGCTCTTCCGGTGGCTCGTCCGGGGGCTCATCCGGTGGGTATTCCGGGAGCGACGGCGGGAGCTATTCCGGGAGCTAGGCCGGAAGAGATGCCTTGCGCGCGTCGTCGGTGAGGTTGAAGCGGTATCCCACGTTGCGAACGGTGCCGATGAGCTGCTCCATTTCGCCCAATTTGGCGCGAAGACGCCTCACGTGAACGTCGACGGTGCGCGTTCCCCCGAAGTAGTCGTAGCCCCAGACTTCGCTGAGCAATTGTTCGCGAGTGAACACGCGCGAGGGGTGGGTCGACAGAAAACGCAACAGTTCAAATTCTTTATACGTGAGGTCGAGGGGCTTGTCATGCACTTTGACGGAGTAGCTGGCCTCGTCGATGACGACACCGGATGCCACAATGCGCGCATCGCTCTGAGACTCGGCCGTGGCACGACCCAACGCGAGACGGATGCGGGCATCGACTTCGGCCGGCCCTGCTGTTTCGAGGATTACGTCGGTGACTCCCCAGTCTGGGCTGACGGCGGCCAGTCCGCCTTCGGTGACGACGAGCAATAAGGGGGAGCTCAGGCCCGTGGCCTGCAAAATCTTGCAGAGACTTTTGGCGCTGACCAAGTCGGTTCGTGCGTCCACAATAATCACATCGCTATTGGGGGCATTCACCAATTGAGCGGGCTGCGCAGGAATTGTCTTGACCGAGTGGGAGAGCAACTCAAGCGAGGGCAGGACGTCGCTTTCTGGGCGCGTGGCCAGAATCAAGATGGATGCCATGTTTCCTCCGCGTCTCTTCGGTATCTCATTGTAACGCACGCGTGAATGCTGATTTCTCGGCGTTCTGACGTGCCATCCGTGGGGTTGCCGATTAGAATAAAGGCATGCTTCTCGCACTCGAACTCTTCTTCATCGGACTCCTCGCTTTGGCGAGCCTGTCTATCGCCTGGGTCGCCGGCATCGTTGTGTTCAAGCTCTTTCGGGGCCAGCGCTAATCGCATCCTCCTCGATGCCTCACACCGCGCTCTCGCCGTTACTTTCGTGGCCTGCCGCGGTCGAATTTGTCGGTTGGGGTGTTGCTGCTTCCTATGGCAATCCCTTCACCGAACAGCGTGATCTGCTGCGCGGAACAGCCCTCGTGGACCTCTCGCACCGCGGTGTTATCGCCGTTACGGGGCCTGACCGCCTGACCTGGCTTGATTCCCTGCTAAGCCAAGAGTTACGTTCGCTGAAACCCGGCGACAGCACTGAGGCACTTTTACTTGATCCCCAGGGTCACATTGAGCACGCGATGCGCATAATGGACGATGGCGTAACGACCTGGCTTCTCGTCGACGAAGACCGCGCTCCGTCCCTCACCAAGTGGCTCGATCGCATGCGTTTCATGAAGCAGGTCGAGGTGACGGATGTGTCCGAGACCATCGCGACCTTCGGCGTGTTTGGAAGCGAGGCCGCGTCCGTCGCTCTCGAGGTCGTCGCACTCGCCCCTCAAGGGGCCGCGCTTGTGTGGGCAGATCCCTGGAACCATGTCTCTGCCGGCGGGTGGCAGTATGCCGATTCCGCCGAACACCCTGCCGGTCAATGGAACTATCGGGAGGTGCTCGTTTCACGGGAGCGCGTGCCCGCGCTGATGCCCCTGATGAAGGCGTCGAACGTTGCTCCGGCTGGACTGATTGCTCTAGATGCCGTGCGCATCGCTGCCTGGCGTCCCCGCATCACCAACGAGGGAGACGCCACGGCGCTTCCCCACGAAACGGACTGGTTGCGCTCGGCCGTCCACCTCAACAAGGGGTGCTACCGCGGCCAAGAAACCATGGCCAAGGTGCACAACCTCGGCCACCCTCCCCGTCGTCTCGTGTTCCTCACGCTCGACGGATCTGATGCCGTTCTGCCCGAACCGGGAACCCCGGTCTTCTTTGGCGAAAACGAAGTTGGGCGCATAACGTCTTCCGGCCGTCATTACGAAGAGGGGGCTGTTGCCCTAGCCGTCGTCAAACGCTCGGTTGCTCCGGATGCGGAACTCGTCGTGCACGTCGACTCCGTCGAGGTTGCCGCCGCTCAGATTGTGATTGTTCCCACCGACGCGGGCCGCGTTGCCAACGTGCCGCGCTTGCCCCGCCTGGGCAAGGTCACCCGCCCACTTTAGAAACGCGCCCGGACGCTTTCCCCGGCCCGGCCGCTTCTCGCTCCGCAAGCTTTCTGTTGGCGGATCTTGTCGACGGACATCATTCGGGCTAATCCTTCGGCGCGACCGCGGCCCAGTCCACGGTGAGCTCACCCAGGCGCCAGCGCGAGCGCCCGTCGCGGATGGGCCAACCAGCGTCACGCATTGCGCTCGCCGAGGCAATCCATCGTTGCGTCGCCCCGAAATCTCGCAGTGGAGCGTTCACGGCCCAGGCGCGGTCCAGCTCGACGAGAAAGCGGTGAATGTTCTCGCCCTCCACGTTTCGATGGATCAACGCCTTGGGCAAACGCTCCGCGACAATCGAGGGAACTTCGAGTTCATCGAGGCGCAGAGCGATGGAGAGGGTCTGCGGCCCGCCGCCCTCTGGGGTGACGGCGATCCAGCTGGCAATGCGCCCGATTTCATCGCACGTGCCATCAATGAGAACACCACCCGGCTGGAGGCGCGTCAGCATGCGTCCCCAGGCGGGGGCGACATCCGACTCGTTATATTGCCGCAGCACATTGAACGCGCGAATGATGATGGCGCGGCGATTGATGCCCTGCCCCGTGCGCTTCCCGTCATCGCGGGGGAGGGGAACTTCAAACCCTCCGAGCTCAAAACTTACGTGAGCCATATCAGCCAGTAAACGCGAGCTACGCTCCTTGCCTAGGGCTCCGCTGCCGGCTTCTGCTTTCGCAAGAGCCTTCGCTTCCGCCAATTCACTGCGGGCGATGCGCACGCGTTCGGGATCAATCTCCAGGCCGATGAGCTGAACATCGGGGCGGGTTTTGCGCAGGCGCTGTGCCAACTCGAGCGGGGTGACCGCACTGGCGCCGTACCCCAAATCCACGACCAGAGGATCGTTGGTCGTCTTCAGGCCCGGCCACGTCTGTAACCAGCGGTCGACGCGGCGCAGACGATTGGGGTTCGTCGTTCCGCGCGTGATGGTTCCTTCTGGCATGATTCCTAGTCAACCACCTTCGGTAAACTGGATGCATGACGACGCACACTCTCATCCTTCTTCGCCACGGTAACAGTGAGTGGAACCAGAAAAATCTTTTTACGGGATGGGTGGATGTCCGCCTCACCGAGCAAGGCATCGGCGAAGCCAAGCGTGCCGGTGAGTTGCTCTCGGCCGCAGAACTTTTGCCCGATGTGCTTTACACCTCCGTTTTGACGCGTGCCATTCAGACGGCCAACCTCGCGTTGGATGTCGCCGATCGTGCCTGGATTCCGGTCAAGCGCAGCTGGCGCCTCAACGAGCGTCACTACGGTGCGCTCCAAGGAAAAGACAAGGCTCAGACGCTTGCCGAGTATGGCGCGGAGCAGTTCCAACTGTGGCGCCGTTCTTTTGACGTCCCACCACCACCCCTCGATGACAGCAGCGAATTCTCACAGATGAACGACCCGCGCTACGTGGGGATCGATGGCGTGGTCCCCAAGACGGAGTGCTTGAAAGACGTCATCGACCGCATGCTTCCCTATTGGGAGTCCGACATCAAGGGTGACCTTGCTGCCGGCAAGACCGTTCTCGTGACGGCACACGGTAACTCGTTGCGGGCCATGGTGAAGCACCTCGAGGGCATTTCTGACGAGGACATTGCTGAGCTGAACATTCCCACGGGCATCCCGTTGGTCTACCAGCTCGACGAAAACTTTATGCCGCTGGGCCCTGGTCAGTACCTTGACCCCGAGGCTGCTGCTGCTGGCGCCGCCGCCGTCGCCGCTCAGGGCGCAAAGAAATAGCCGCGCAATCCTCGTTAACGAAAGAAGGGGCCGGGCTACTGAGGTAGCCGGGCCCCTTCTTTCGTTAATACGGACGAACTAGTTCGCAGAAATATCGGGTGCCCACTCGCCAGTTGAGAGGTACTTGACCTTGCGCGCGATGGAGACAGCGTGGTCGGCAAAGCGCTCGTGATAGCGAGAGGCGAGAGTGGCGTCAACGGTGTCTCCGATGGTACCGCCCCATTTTTCGCTCAACACCTTGTCAAAAACACTCACGTGAAGCTCATCGATCTTGTCATCGATGTCCCGAATTTCTTCGGCGAATGCCAGGTCCTGAGTGCGAAGCAAATCAACCAACTTGCCAACGATTTCCACGTCGAGTTCGCCCATTTTGCGGAACGTTCCCCGCAAGCCCTTGGCGACAACGCGCTCGGGGAATCTGTAGCGAGCGAGCTGCGCAATGTGCTCGGCCATGTCGCCCATGCGTTCCAACGAAGCGCTGATGCGCAGAGCGCTCACGACGATGCGAAGGTCGCGGGCAACCGGC
>CANEXL010000074.1 GCA_947443745.1 Microbacteriaceae bacterium
ACGAAGCTTTTTCATCAAGCGTGTATCGGCGCTTGATCCGAGGTAGATCGGTTAAATGAGACACGGTCGTTGCAACTCCCAGAATTACTGAGTGTTGCAACGACCGTTAGAACCCAAGAAGGTCCGGGGATTTTCTGTTTGTGATGTTTTGCAACACCACACCTGTGCGCGAAAGGGGACTTGAACCCCTACGTCCTTACGGACACTAGCACCTCAAGCTAGCGCGTCTGCCATTCCGCCACCCGCGCAGGTTTTGATGCCGAAGCAACAAGAATTGAGACTATCACGAATCGAAGTACGGTTAAGTCATGTCCACCAACATCGCGAAAGATTCTCTCGATGAGACCGCCCGCATTGCCCGGGATCTCATACGTTTTGACACGTCAAATTTTGGTGGCGGAAAAAGTAATGGCGAGACCGAGGCCGCCGAATACGTCGCCGCCTACCTCGAAAACCTCGGGCTCAAGCCCACTCTCATCGATGCGGCGCACCGTCGCACGAGCGTTGTCACTCGGGTCGCCGGACGCGACCGCACCAAGCCAGCCCTCGTCGTGCACGGGCATCTCGACGTGGTTCCGGCAGACGCTGCAAACTGGACGGTCGACCCGTTCGAGGGGCTGATTAAAGACGGCATGTTGTGGGGCCGTGGCGCGGTCGACATGAAGAACATGGACGCGATGATTCTGACCGCGCTCAGCGACATTGTGGGCAATGGAGAGCAACCCGCGAGGGACCTCATTCTTGCCTTTTTCGCCGACGAAGAAAACGGGGGCGTCTTCGGTTCTCACCATCTCGTGAAAGAACATCCGGACCTCTTCGCCGGAGCAACCGAATCCATCAGCGAAGTTGGCGGATACTCCGTTGATCTCGCAGGGGAGACCGCCTACCTCGTGCAGACGGCCGAGAAGGCAATGGTGTGGATTCAGCTGATCGCACGCGGTCCCGCTGGCCATGGCTCGCTCCTGCACCCTCACAACGCCGTCACCGCCCTTGCTGAAGCCGTGGCGCGTCTCGGGCGGCACGAGTGGCCCCTGCGCCTCACCCGCACGACAGAGGAGCTCCTGACGAAGGTCGCCGCCATCCTGGGCACGGATATTGAAAAGGTCGGCCCTGAACAGGTCGCCATCGCCACGGGAAGCGCGAGCAAGTTCATTCTTGCCACGCTGCGAACGACCGCAAATCCGACGGTTTTGACAGCCGGTTACAAGCACAACGTCGTGCCCGATCAGGCCAGCGCCCTCATCGACGTTCGCACGGCGCCAGGCGACGAGGAAGCGACCCTGGCAGCGATTGCCGAGATTGTGGGCCCCGATATCGAGGTCGTCGTCACCTATCGCGACATCGGTTTGGAAACGACGCTGGATGGCGCACTAGCGGAGCACATGGCATCATCTCTTCAGACATTTGATCCCGGGGCGCACGTCTTGCCATACATGCTTTCGGGCGGAACAGACAACAAGGCTCTTGCCACATTGGGCATCCGCGGTTTCGGTTTTGCCCCCCTCAAGCTCCCGAAGGATTTTGATTTTCCTTCCATGTTTCATGGCGTTGACGAGAGAGTCCCTCTTGACGCGTTAGTGTTTGGCAGAGCCGTTCTCACGGACCTTCTCCGCACGTACTAAAAGACCACCTCCCCGTCCTCCCTCGCCACGCTGGCACCCCTTCTTCGCGAAAGATAAACCATGGGATTCTTCGAAGCCGTCATTCTCGGTCTGGTCCAGGGACTCACCGAGTTCCTCCCCGTCTCCAGCTCCGCCCACTTGCGCATTCTGGGCGAATTCTTGCCCAACGCCGGAGATCCCGGGGCAACGTTTACGGCCATCACCCAGCTGGGTACCGAGACCGCGGTGATCCTGTACTTCTGGCGGGACATCGTTCGTATCGTGAAAGCCTGGGCCGGATCCTTGATTGGCCGCGTCGCGCGTCGTAATGAAGACGCCCGCATGGGCTGGCTCATCATCATCGGTTCACTGCCCATCGTGATTCTCGGGGTTCTCTTCCAAAAGGAAATCGAAACCACTCTGCGCTCACTCTGGATTGTGGCCGGGACTCTCATCGGCTTCGGCATTTTGCTGGGCATCGCCGACCTGGTTGGCCGCAAGACCAAGAATCTCAGCCAGATCACGGTCGGTCGCGGCATCATCTTCGGCCTTGCTCAAGCGCTCGCCCTCATTCCCGGCGTCTCTCGCTCCGGGGGCACCATCACCGCAGGTCTCTTCACGGGCTTTAGCCGCACCGCGGCCGCCCGCTACTCGTTCCTGCTGGCAATCCCCGCCGTTTTCGGAAGTGGCCTGTATCAGCTCGCCAAGAGCTTCAAGGAACCCACCGTCTTCGGGCCGTTCGAAACATTGACCGCCACCGTTGTCGCGTTCTTCGTGGGATTAGCGGTCATCGCGTTCTTAATGAACTGGCTCGGCAAGCACAGCTTCTTGCCCTTCGTGATCTACCGCATTGTGCTGGGCCTTGGACTGGTTGCCCTGCTGCTAACCGGAGTGCTTCAGCCGTACTAGCCCTTCCGTCGCGAAAAACTCAGCGGGCCCAATGTGTGAGATGCTCTAAGCCTTCGGTGGACCCGCTGGCCCCGTTGGACCTGTTGGCCCGCTGAACCCAGCGGTACCCGGGGAATCGGGCTTGTCTTCGCTGCGCAGGAAACGCTCAAACTCCTGGGCGATGGACTCGCCAGTGGCTTCGGGAGAGTCGACGACGTCGCGCGCCTGCTCCAACTGCGTGATGTACGCGGTCATTTCTTCATCGTCTTGCGCCAGCTTGTCGATGTTTTTCTGCCATTCGGCCGTGTCTTCGACCAGTGTTCCGCGAGGAATCACAACGTCAACGATTTCTTCGAGCTTGTCGATCAGGGCCAGCGTTGCCTTGGGACACGGGCCGTGATGAACGTAGTGCGGCACGGATGCCCAAATGGAGACGGTGGGGATTCCGGCTGATTCGGCCGCCTCGGCCAGCACGCTCAAGATTCCCACGGGACCCTCGTAGGTACTGCGTTCCACTTCAAGTTGGGTGCGAACCTGCGCGTTCTCGCTCGAGACAAAGGTGGGGACGGGGCGCGAGTGTGGCACATCGGCCAACATTGCCCCCAGAAAAACCATGCCGCTGATATCGGCGGCGAGCGCGACATCCATCATTTCGGTGACGAACGTCTGCCAGTTACGTGAGGGTTCGACGCCCTGCAGCAGATAAATGTTGGCTGTGTTGGTGCCGGTCACATTCAACATGGGCTCATCAACGGGCTCGGGCAGCGACTGCCCGGGAACCAAGGGGGAGTACACCGTGGAGGTGGGCCAGGTCAGGGTGCGGTTGCCGTCGTCATCGAACCCAATGTTGGGTCGGTTGAACTGAAAATCGTAATATGTCTCAGAATCGACCGAGATGAGGGGGATGACCTCGAGTTGCTCCTGCAGCGTGCGTACAGCGGAGCTCGCCGCGTCTCCCGCGTCGTTCCAGCCTTCAAAGGCGACGACGAGCAAACGCCCGCGAAATACCTTGCCTGTTTCTGTCACTGTGCCCAGCCTTATCTGATTGCGTTCCCTTCAAAGGATACGACCTACCGCCGACAGTAGGCTTGAGAGTTGTGAGCACTGAACGAAATACCCCCCTCCGCACGCCTGCCGCCATCCTCTGGGACATGGACGGAACGATTGTCGACACCGAACCCTATTGGATTGTTGCCGAAATTGAGCTAGTCGAAAGTTTTGGGGGAGTGTGGACGCACGAGGATGGCCTCAGCCTCGTCGGCAACGGCCTGCCCCTGACCGCGACAAAACTGCAGGCAAGGGGCGTTGAGCTTTCGGTTGCCGACATCATCGAGCGCCTGAGCAACCGCGTGATCGAACAACTAGAGATTGCTGTGCCGTGGCGTCCCGGCGCGATCGAACTTCTCGCCGAATTTGCTGCTACCGGTATTCCTCAGGCCCTGGTCACCATGTCTTTTGCGAGCATGGCGAACCGCATCGCTGAGCTCATTCCCGGCAAGCCGCTTTCCCAGATCGTCTCGGGCGACCAAGTGACCGACTTCAAACCGCATCCTGAGGCGTATCTCCTGGGTGCCTCTCGCCTCGGCGTTGACGTCACCCAGTGTGTGGCCATCGAAGATTCCCCTTCAGGGCTGGGCTCGGCACATTCTGCCGGAACCGTCGCCATTGGGGTTCGCCACATCGTGGAGCTGACCGACGACATGGGGTATGCCATCTTGCCCACCCTCGCCGGGGTCACATCCGCCGACATCTTTGACATCTACACCCAAGCTCAGGAGGTTCGCGCATGAGCGACACCACAAACGCCCGCTTTCTTCCCGGCCCCTTTCGTGCCGGCGATCGGGTTCAACTCACCGACCCCAAAGGCAAGCTGAACACCTTCACACTGCAGGTTGGTGGCGAATATCACACCCATCGTGGCGCGATTCGACACGATGACATCATTGGCGTTCCGGATGCCTCCGTCGTCGACAACACCGTTGGTGTGCCCTACCTCGCTATGCGCCCACTGCTCATCGACTTCGTTATGTCGATGCCCCGCGGTGCGGCCATCATCTACCCCAAAGAGGCACAAGCCATCCTGGGGCAGGCCGACATCTTTCCCGGTGCGCGGGTCGTGGAGGCAGGCGTCGGTTCCGGTGCCCTCTCCCTCTGGCTCCTGCGCGCCATCGGCCCCACCGGCCACCTCTTCTCCTACGAGCGTCGCCAAGAGTTTGCCGACGTCGCTATTGCCAATGCCAGCACGTATCACGGGTACGACCCCCAAAACTGGACCGTCACCGTGGGCGACCTCGTGGAATCCCTGCCTTCCACCGTTCCCGATGGCACGGCCGACCGCGTCATCCTCGACATGTTGGCCCCGTGGGAGTGTGTTGACGCCGTCTCAGATGTTCTCGTCCCCGGGGGAGTGCTGCTGTGTTACGTGGCCACGGTCACCCAGCTTTCTCGGGTCGTCGAGGCGTTGCGGGCATCCGGTAATTTCACACACCCCGCATCCAGCGAAACCCTCGTGCGCACCTGGCACGTTGAAGGGCTCGCGGTTCGCCCCGATCACCGCATGATTGGGCACACCGCGTTCTTGGTCACCGCTCGTCGCCTCGCCCCGGGTTCGGTCCTGCCCGATCTGAAGCGGCGTGCCTCCAAGAGTGACTTCACCGACGAAGACGTGGAAGCCTGGACGCCCGGCGCCTTGGGCGGTCGCGAGATGAGCCCCAAGTCTTTGCGCAAGCGCGTTCGCTCAGCCACGGAAAGTTCCGAACTTTCCAAGGCTCCTGTAGGCGATTCTTCGCCAAATACCCCCTAACTCGTTCGATACAATTAGGGCATACCGGATGCGGCTACAAGCTGATGTCCGAAATCCCCTTTTAGACACACTCCTGAAGCGAGGCCCTCGTGCGCAAAACCGTAGCGCTCCTAGCATCCGTCACTCTCATCGCCGCATTGTCGGCCTGTTCGGCAAGTGGTGGGACAGCTGACTGCACGCCTCGTGCCGAAGCCGGTGCTGCCACGAAGGCCCTCACCGTTACGGGAGACTTCGGCACCGTACCGACCGTCGTCATTCCTTCCCCATTGAAGACGTCGACCACGCAGCGTCAGGTCATTAGCGAAGGTACCGGCGCTATGGTCACCACGGGTCAGACCATCACCATTGACGTCAGCATCTACGACGGCGAAACCGGCAAGGTTCTTCAGGACTCGAAGTTCGATCGTTCCACCACCATGGCGGTCACCTTGAGCGACACCGCAACACTGCCCGGCATTGTCAAGGCCCTCGAGTGCTTGCCCATTGGAACCCGCGTTGCCGCTGCCGTGGCCCCTGCGGACGCATTCGGTACTGCCGGAAACGCCCAGGCCGGCGTCGGCCCCGATTCCACCATCGTCATCGTTGCAGACATCGTCAGCTCTGCTCTGGCACGCGCCAACGGTGCCGACCAGCCCGCCACCGATGGCTTCCCTTCGGTTGTCCTTGATGACAAGGGCATTCCGGGAATCACCGTTCCCAAGGCTGCTGCTCCCGCCGACTTCAAGGTTGCCGTCCTGAAGAAGGGTGACGGCCCCGTCGTCGCCAAGGGCGCCACCGTCACCGTTCACTACACGGGCGTCACGTGGGCCGATAACAAGGTCTTTGACTCCAGCTGGACCAAGGGCGCCCCGGCGTCCTTTAGCCTCACCGGCGTCGTCCCCGGATTCGCCCAAGCGATTGAAGGCCAGACCGTGGGATCGCAGGTCATCGCGATCATTCCCCCGGCCCTCGGTTACGGCGATCAGGCCAGCGGCGCAATTCCCGCAGGCTCGACGCTCGTCTTCGTTATCGACATTCTCGCAACGAACTAAGTTCTCCCAATGGTGCGCGTGGATGAGCGGCTTTTTTCGCTCATCCTCGCGCTCATTGCATCCCGTCACGGTCTGACCAAAGACCAAATACTCTCGACCGTCTACGGTTATGCCCCGGGCTATGTCAGCGGTTCGTCGACCACTGCTCTGCAAGCCAATGCATCACTCGATCGCATGTTTGAGCGCGACAAAGAGACCATCCGCGACATGGGTGTCGTCATCGAAACCCTCACCCAACTCGATGACATCGACGACAACAAGATTCAGCGTTACCGCATTGCCGAAGATGCCTATCAATTACCGTCGGATGTTCGCTTTACCCCCCACGAGATGGCCCTGCTTGAATTAGCCTCCAGCGCCTGGCGCGAGGGGTCTCTCTCGGCGGAATCACGTCACGCCCTCACGAAACTGATCTCGATGGGAGTCACCGCCGACAGTCAGCTCATCGGTGTCGCCCCGCGCATTCGCGTCAACGATCGTGCATTCGATGCCCTGCAGGCGATTCAAGAAGCGAACGGGATTGCCATCTTTAGCTACATCAAACCCGGCGATACGCAAGCGCGCGAGCGCACGGCGGCGCCCCTTGGGCTTGCTCAATGGCAAGGAAACTGGTTTGTCCTCGCATTCGACACGCAAGCGAACGCCGAACGCACCTTTTTGTTGTCCCGCATCGTTTCCGATGTTCGAAAACTTGCGAATAAGACCTACGAACATGACAGCGAACCTTTCGCCGCCCGACTGACGATGGAGCTCGAGGATCGTGCTCGGGGGAGCGAAGCCGTCGTCGAAGTGGCCCCTCAGACGGATGCCGCGCTTCGCTTGGGCGCCCTGTACGGCCAGGCCATCGAAGGTCGCGTTCTGGTTCCGTATGCTGATGTGGATCTTCTGACCGACGAGCTTGTCAGCTTCGGAAACGACGTGCGTGTCATTGCGCCCCCTGAGCTGGCGGCCAGCGTCATTGCCAAGTTGACCGTGGTGCTGCTGACGCACGAGGGGATGGTGACGCCGTGAGTACTCCCATGACGCCCAAGTTGGGGGCGAACGATCGTGTGACGTTGTACCTCTCGCTCGTGCCCTATCTGCTGCAGCATTCACCGGTAAGCGTCACGGAGGCTGCCGCCCGATTCCACGTCTCAGTAGCCGACATGCGGGATCTCGTTCGCAAGCTCTCCAACCTCGGCATTCCAGGCACCGAGGGCTACTACCTCCCCAACGACCTCTTTGAAATCAACTTCGACCTCTTCGAAGACGACGATGTGATCGACCTCCTCAACGCCGTTGGCATTGAGGCAACGCCACGTTTTTCGGGAACAGAAGCCGCCACCCTCGTTGCCGGCCTGCAGTTTATTTCGGGGGTTGTTGACGCCGAAGACCGCCCCTCGGTGACCGCCCTCATCCAGAAGATTGGGTTGGGGGCATCTGCCTCACCCGCGAACATCCTTGTCTCTACTCCGGAGCCTCCCATTGATATCACGGCGCTCCGCCATGCTCTTTCGGCACACAATAGGGTGCACTTTGAGTACCGCAATGCGCGCGGTGAGAACGAAACACGAACGGTGTCCCCACTGCGCCTCGACCTGATTGGCGATACCTGGTACCTGCGCGCCTGGTGCCATCTGCGCGACGCGGCACGAACCTTTCGCCTCGACCGCATTGAGGGCCTCACCGAAACGAACGTCGCAATTTCACCCGAACATCAGGCTCTCGAACTTTCTGAGACGTTGTTTGACGTTCGCGACACCGACCTTGCCGTCGTGGTGCGCCTCGCCGAAAATGCCCTCCCGCTGATTGCCGAGTATCACCCCGTCATTGAGAGCGCCGCTTCCGAGGGAGCTGTGCTGGCGACGATTCGCTTCGCGCACCTCACCAATGTTGCGCGCTGTGTCGCACGCTACCCCGGCATCATCACGGTCGTTGAGCCGCCCGAGGCCATTCGTGCCGTGGCGAATTACGCTTCTGATGCCCTGAATGGGTACGCAAAGCCCTAGCGTTCTCGCAGGTTGTTTGCCGTCTTCGGAGGTAAGCTAGAAAGACAAGTAGGACCGAAAATTGGTCCCTCCCAAAGGAAGAGGCAACGGGCATGTTTGGAAACGCTTTCACCGGCTGGCACCTGCTCATCATCATCGCTGTTGTCGTTTTGTTGTTCGGCGCACCGAAGCTTCCTGGCCTGGCTCGTAGCCTTGGCCAGTCCATGCGAATCTTCAAGTCTGAAATCAAGACGATGAAGGACGAAGGCGCTGACGCAAAGGCTGACGCCGCGACAAACGCCGCTTCTGCACCTACCGCGTCACCAAGCGCAGCAGAGACGCAGTCCGTCGCAGCAGAGGCATCAGACAAGATTCAGAGCGACCAGAAGTCCAGTTCGTAACACCGTGGCGGCCCGTTTTCGGGGTGGCAAGAACCGCGAAGGTCGAATGACTCTAGGAGATCACCTCCTAGAACTTCGCAAGCGTCTCTATATTGCTGCCGCAGCAATTTTGGTCGGCATGGTCGGCGGATGG
>CANEXL010000075.1 GCA_947443745.1 Microbacteriaceae bacterium
GGCCGCCATGCCGCGGCGCGCGAAGTCCTGCGCGAGATCGAACATGCTGAACCACATGTTGTGGATCCCGGCCAGCGTGACGAACTGGTACTTGTAACCCATCGCGCCGAGTTCGCGCTGGAAGCGCGCAATCGCCGCATCGTCCAGGTTTTTCTTCCAGTTGAACGAGGGCGAACAGTTGTAGGCCAGCATTTTTCCGGGATACTGGGCGTGGATAGCGGAGGCAAATTCGCGGGCGAGAGCGAGATCGGGTTCACCCGTCTCCACCCAGATGAGGTCGGCGTATTCGGCAAAGGCGAGGCCGCGCGTGATGACAACGTCGAGCCCGGGCTTCACCCGGTAGAAACCCTCATTGGTGCGCTCCCCCGTTGTGTACTGGCTGTCACGAGAGTCAACGTCACTGGTCAAGAGGTCTGCTGCGAGGGCATCCGTTCGGGCAATGATGATGGTGGGAACACCGGCGACATCCGCTGCAAGACGGGCGGCGTTGAGGGTACGAACGTGCTGCTGAGTAGGGATGAGAACCTTGCCACCAAGGTGGCCACACTTCTTCTCAGAGGCAAGCTGGTCTTCCCAGTGCACGCCTGCTGCGCCAGCGACGATCATGGCCTTCATCAGCTCGTACGCGTTCAAGGGCCCACCGAATCCGGCTTCAGCGTCGGCAACGATGGGAGCAATCCAGTCAACGGTGGCGTCACCTTCGACGCGCTCCACCTGGTCTGCGCGAATCAGGGCGTTGTTGATGCGGCGCACAACGGTGGGAACGGAGTTGACCGGGTAGAGGCTCTGGTCGGGGTAGGTCTGACCGGATGTGTTGGCGTCACCGGCAACTTGCCAGCCCGAGAGGTAGATGGCCTTGAGGCCAGCCTTGATCTGCTGCACTGCTTGGTTCCCGGTGAGGGCTCCCAGCGCCGGAACGTATTCTTCGGTGTGCAGAAGGTTCCAGAGGTTTTCGGCACCGCGGCGAGCGAGTGTGGATTCTTCGACAATGGACCCGCGCAGACGAATAACTTCTTCGGCGGTGTAGTCACGAGTGATGCCGGCCCACCGAGAGTCGGTGTCCCATTCGTGCTGCAGTTCTGCGGCGGTCTGGGTCTGGTCTCCTGTGCGAGGGGTCATGGTGATCTCCTTTGATCTTTCTGCTGAATCTAGTTTTTCTGCTGAATTGCGGCTCTGTTTCGAGTATTTGCCCCTTTGATGCCATTCGAACCCGAATGCGGAGTAGAAGATTGGCAAAACTTCTGTTTTGTGAAACCTTTCCGTAACTGCTTGCCCGTGCAAGCATGGAAACATGCACGACACTCCCCCTCCGCTTGATGCCCTCGTGATCGGCCGCCGAATCCGTGATCTCCGAACGGGCAAGGCTATGACCCTCGATGATTTAGGCGCGGCCATTGGGCGGGCGGCCTCGCAAGTGTCGGCGTTGGAGAACGGAAAACGCGCGCCGCGCATCCTGCAATTGCAAGCTATCGCCACCGCGTTAGGGGTGGGGTTAGATGATTTGCTGACCGTTGAACCAGCGAGCGAGCGCACCGCCAAAGAAATTGAGTTGGAGCGAGCGCAACGAGACGGCATGTTTACCGCGCTGAAAATTGCCCCCCTGCGCGTCAGTAAGGGCATGAGCGATGACGTGCTGGACACCATTCTTGGACTTCAGCGGGAGGTGGCCCGTCTCCATTCTGAACGGGCCGCAACGCCGGAGGAAGCGCGGCGGGCAAACGCAGAGCTGCGTGGAATCATGCGGAATCAAAATAATTACTTCGACGATCTCGAAACCAAGGCCCGAGAACTACTCGCTGTTATTGGCCACACCAGAGGACCCCTCAGCGAGAGGCTTACGGCAGAGCTGGCAACGTACCTGGGGTTCTCGCTGCACTACGTCACCGATCTTCCCAGTACCACACGCTCCGTTACAGACACGAAAAATGGTCGGATCTACTTGCCCGTTCGGAGAGAGGGACGGGACCAGAGAACGGGGCTCTTGCAAGCTCTCGCCGGACACGTTCTGGGGCACTCAGAACCTCTGAATTACAGTGACTTCTTGCGCCAACGCGTCGAGACAAACTATCTTGCCGGTGCTCTCCTCATTCCCGAAGTAAGTGCCGTTACATTTCTTCTCGAGGCAAAAAATCTTCGCCAACTTGCGGTGGAAGATTTGCGCGACAACTTTGCGGTCGGATACGAGGTGGCCGCCCATCGTTTCACTAACCTCGCCACGAGGCATCTGGACATCCCCGTGCACTTCTTGAAAGTGCACGACAGCGGGACCCTCTCAAAAGCATACGAAAACGACAACGTGGCCTTTCCGGCCGATATTTTAGGAGCCGTTGAGGGACAACTTGTCTGCCGCAAGTGGAGCGCCCGCCAGGTCTTTGCGAGCGAAGACAAGTTCACCCCGTATCACCAGTACACCGACAAACCGGCCGGAACCTATTGGTGCACCTCGCGCATTCAGAACACGGAACAAGGCGCTTTTTCGCTCAGCGTTGGCACACCGTTTGCCCACGTGAAGTGGTTTCGTGGGCGGGACACGACCACACGCTTCACCTCCTCCTGCCCAGATGAATTGTGTTGCCGCCAAGCACCCGAAGACCTCAGCACGAAATGGGCGGAGTCAGCACGGCCCACGGCCCGCATCAATTCGAGCCTGCTCGCCGCCGCCCCGCGCAACAATTTTCGCGGTGTCGACGTGCGCGAGGTCTACGAATTTCTTGAGCATCACGCCCCCCTCGCGTAAGGGTTCTAGATACCGAGTTTGCCCGAGGCGAGCAGTTCGGCGAGCGCTTTCAGAGCGCGTGACCGGTGACTCAGTGCATTCTTCTTCGCTGGCGGGAGCTCGGCTGACGAATCAATGTTTCCGGCGGGGATGAAAATGGGGTCGTAGCCGAAGCCATTTTCTCCGCGCACCTCTCGCGCGATGCGTCCTGGCCAGTTGCCCGACACGACAGCTTCTAGGGCCGGGGTGCCCTCGCTTGCCGGAATCACGATGGCGATGGAGCACGTGAAGTGAGCGCCGCGATCGGCGTCACGCACATCGGATAGTTGCTCGAGCAAGAGCTTCACATTGTCAGTGTCGCTGCGGGCAGCACCGGCCCAGCGAGCGGAGAAGATACCGGGAGCACCCCCCAGAATATCGACGCAGATTCCGGAGTCGTCGGCGAGTGCCGGCAGGCCCGTGTGAGCCGCGGCCGCCCGCGCCTTGATGAGCGCGTTCTCGGTAAAGCTGGCACCGTCTTCAATGGGCTCGGGACCGTCATACGAGACGATATGAATTCCGCCGTGTGCGGAACCTGCTGCCGCGCCTGCGGGCAACCCTGGTGCCGATCCCAACATCGCCTCGAACTCGGCCACCTTGTGCTGGTTGTGCGTGGCCAAAACGAAGGTGCGTTGCCCCGCTGAACCTTCGCTCATGAGGCGTCGTGCCCGAGGGCGTGCTTCTGCAGCAGGGTCAGATCAACGGCGCCCCCGAGAGCAAGATCGAGGAGGGCATCCAGCTCGCGACGGTCGAAGGGTGCTGCTTCGGCGGTTCCCTGAACTTCAACGAAGAGTCCACGACCCGTGACCACAACGTTCATGTCGGTCTCGGCGCGAACGTCTTCGGTGTACGCCAGGTCGAGCATGGGAACGCCTCCGATGATGCCAACGGAAACCGCGGCGACGCTATCAATGAGGGGCTCGGCCTTTTGCCCAATGAACTTGTGCTCGCGACCCCACTCAATGGCATCGGCGAGGGAGACGTATGCCCCCGTGATTGCGGCGGTGCGGGTTCCGCCATCCGCTTGCAACACGTCACAGTCGATGACGATCGTGTTTTCGCCGAGAGCCTTCATGTTGACGACGGCACGGAGGCTTCGACCAATCAGCCGCGAGATTTCGTGCGTTCGGCCGCCAATCTTGCCCTTGATCGATTCCCGGTCCGTGCGAGAGTTCGTCGCGCGTGGCAGCATCGCGTATTCGGCGGTGACCCAGCCTTTGCCTTTACCGGCCATCCAGCGCGGTACGCCATTTGTGAACGAGGCGGTGCACAGCACCTTGGTGCGGCCAAACGAGATAAGGGCAGAGCCTTCGGCCTGGTCACTCCAGCCGCGTTCGATCGTGATGGCGCGAAGCTCGTCGTTGGCGCGGCCGTCTACCCGGAGGGTGTTCTCAGTCATGGGGTGCTTTCGTTAGAGGGGCAGGGTGATAACGCCGGTGGGCGTGTAGTCAACGGATTCGACCTGCGGGCCCAAGAAGAGTCTGGCAAGGCGCAAGAACTCTTCAGCGTTGGGACCGGTGGCTTCGTAGCGGTAGGTGGGCGGAGTCTGTTCCACACGATCGAGCTCGCGGTTCACGAGTTCGCGGTAGACATCCTTGGCGGTTTCGTTGTCACTGGAAACGAGCCGCACGCCTTCCCCCATGACATAGGAAATGGCGCCGCGCAAGAAAGGGTAGTGCGTGCAGCCCAGCACGAGCGTGTCTACGTTCTGATCAATCAGCGGCTGGAGATAGTCGCGGGCGACCCGAAGGACATCAGCGCCGCTCGTTTGGCCGGCTTCCACAAATTCGACAAAGCGCGGGGCGGCTCGCGTGAAGAGTTCGAGGTGAGGCGCCGCGGCGAAGGCGTCGTCGTACGCCAGGCTATTGATGGTTGCGGAGGTGCCGATTACGCCCACGCGGTTGTTTCGAGTGGCGGCTAAGGCAGCGCGAACGGCAGGCTGAATGACCTCGACCACGGGCACCGAATAACGTTCGCGCGCATCGCGAAGCATCGCTGCGCTGGCGGTGTTGCAGGCGATAACCAGCATCTTCACGCCCTGGTCAACCAGTTGATCCAGAACGTTCAGCGAGAACGTGCGAACATCAGCCATGGACTTGGTGCCATAGGGCGAGTGCGCGGTGTCACCAATGTAGGTCAAAGATTCGTGAGGAAGGGAATCACGGATGGCGCGGGCAACAGTGAGACCGCCGACGCCTGAATCAAAAATGCCGATAGGGGCATTTCTATTCATCTTTCATCTTCTCGTAGATGTCTTTGCAGCTTTGGCACACCGGGAACTTATCGGGATCGCGGCCCGGGGTCCACTTCTTACCGCACAGCGCCTTGACAGGCTTTCCCGACAGAGCCGACTTGAGAATGTCGTCTTTCTTCACGTAGTGAGAGAAGCGGTCGTGATCGCCTTCGTCAAGTTGCTCGTTGCGTAGAAGCTCTTCAAGCTCGCGATCGAGAGTGGCGATGCCATCCCCACCTTCCAGTGGCGAACCGTCGGAAATCGATGCTCTCATGAGGCAATTCTACGAGTTTTGTGCCTGACCTGCTGAGATATTGAAACTGCGTAGGGGCTGGGTGCTAGGTCACAAAAGGGCAACGAACTGCACTATGAGCCGGGGGACAAGGTTAACGGCCGGTAAACTGCAGATAGACATAATGGGGTGTCTGACGTAAGCAATGTTTCTGCGGCCGCCCCCCTCCCCTGGTGTATCCGTTCACCTAAAAAAGGAGATCTCCATGACCACCCAAGTCGTCATCCTTGCCGCGGGCATGGGAAGCCGCCTCGGCCGCTCCCTGCCAAAGCCCCTCACCGTCCTTGCCGACGGTCGCTCCATCATGGGCCAGCAGATGGACAACATCCGTTCTGCCTTCGGCCAAAGCGCTGCGATCACCGTTGTTGTGGGCTACAAACTTGAGCACATCATTGAGGCTTTCCCCGATGTTTCCTTCGTGTACAACGAGCAATACGACACGACCAACACCTCCAAGTCGCTGATGCGGGCACTTCGGGCATCGTCGACCGGCGGCGTTCTGTGGATGAATGGTGACGTTGTCTTTGATCCCGAAGCCCTCACGCGCGCCAAAGAAGCAATCCAGCGCGAACAGTCTTTTGTGAGCGTGAACACTTCTTCGGTCTCCGACGAAGAGGTCAAGTACACGACAACGGCCGAAGGTTACATCAAGGCTCTTTCGAAGACTGTCGTTGGCGGCCTCGGTGAAGCCGTGGGCATCAACTACATTTCTCGCGCCGACAAAGCGACGCTATTGCGCCACCTGACGCGCGTCAACGACCAAGATTACTTCGAGCGCGGACTAGAGTTGGCAATTGAGCAGGACAACTTGCTCATCGAGCCGGTAGACATTTCTGACCTGTACGCCGTTGAGATTGATTTCGCCGAAGACCTCGAGCGGGCTAACCTCTTCGTTTAGTACGGACATGGGTGGCTATCCTCCACAAGGGTTTTTCATTCGTGAGTAGTTCACTCGAGCAGTCGCCATTTAGGCGTTCAGCATTCGTGCGATATCGCCACTCCCTGTGGCTGCTCACGGCCCGCGATCTCAAAGTTCGCTATTCGACCAGCGTTTTGGGTTACGTCTGGTCTGTGCTCGATCCCCTCGTCATGTCGCTGATCTATTGGTTTGTCTTTACGCAGGTTTTTCAGCGAACCGCCGGCGCCGAACCGTACATCGTTTTTCTCCTGGCCGGGCTTCTGCCGTGGATGTGGTTCAACGGAAGCGTCTCGGATGCGACGAAGGCATTCACACGTTCAGCCAAGCTGGTGCGCTCCACGTCTATCCCCCGCACCATCTGGGTGAACAGCATCGTTCTGGGCAAGGGCCTCGAGTTTCTTCTCGCCCTCCCCGTGCTTGCGATCTTCGCGATTCTCGGCGGAGCCACACTTTCTTGGGAAGTTGTGTTTTTTCCGTTGGCTATTCTTTTGCAGGCCATGCTGACGATCGGGATTGGCCTCATCGTTGCGCCCCTCGTGGTGTTCTTCAGGGACCTCGAACGTGCCGTAAAGCTCGTCCTCCGATTCCTTTTTTACGCGTCGCCCATCGTCTACGATTTCGGCGATCTTCCCGCATCCGTTCAACCGTGGGCGGCCTTCAACCCGTTGGCGGGTATTTTCAGCCTTTATCGCGCGGCCTTCTTTCCCACCGAACTGAACTGGCCCGTTATCGGGATCTCCGCCGTCATCTCTGTGCTCTTTCTTGCCCTGGGCATGTGGGTCTTCTCGCGTTGTCAGCGCTCCGTTTTGAAGGAGATCTAGTGGTTCCCGTTATTTCTGTCACGGGCCTCGGCATCCGTTTTCGACGCAATATTCGCGGACGTCGCAGTTTCAAAGACCTTTTTTCTTCTCGCATCCGCAGAACCCGACCCGGAGAGTTTTGGGCTCTGCGTGACGTGAGTTTCGATGTCTCCCCCGGGGAAGCTATTGGTGTTGTCGGCCGAAATGGTCAAGGCAAATCCACCCTCTTGAAGCTGGTCGCCGGAGTGCTCTTGCCCGATGAGGGCGTCGTCCAGGTGAACACGGGCGTTGCCCCTCTCATTGAGATCACGGGAGGCTTCGTCGACGACCTCAGCGTGCGCGACAACGTCTATCTCACGGCAGGTCTGCACGGCATGACGAAGGCGCAAGTCACCGAGCGTTTTCAGGAGATTATTGATTTCGCCGAAATCGGTGACTTTCTGGAGACGCCGTACAAGCACCTCTCCAGCGGCATGAAGGTGCGCCTGGCCTTCTCCGTTATTTCGCGCCTCGAGGAACCCATTCTGCTCGTGGACGAGGTCCTCGCGGTCGGCGATAAAGCCTTCAAGATCAAGTGCTACAAGCGCATCGAAGAGCTCCTAGCGGGCGGGCGCACGCTCTTTTTCGTGTCCCACAACGAACGTGACCTCGAACGTTTTTGTACGCGTGGCCTTTACCTTGATCAGGGGATTCTCGCGTTAGATGGGTCCATCAAGGACGTGCTCGCCCAGTACAACGCGGACTACCCGACTCTCTAGTCACCTTCGTGAAACCGAGCGTGGCGATCCCACTCGTGCATGAGGTGCGCGATTGCCGCGTGAAACTTTGCGGTAGCAGCCCCGGGAGACGTGTCCCCGAAGTAGTGCTGACACCAGTAGTCCAGGCGCTCTTGAGCCTGAGGATCATGTTCAAGCTCGTCAATTACCGAGACGATGTTTCCCGACTCCGTTGCTGAAATCCACTCACAGGCGCGGAGATACCCGCCCTCATCGATGGCCGCCTCGCCATTGGCCGGGCGCGTGATGATGAGTGGCTTTCCTGACGCCAAACGGTCATAGACCATTGCGGAAATGTCAACGATGGCCATATCGGCGGCCTGCAGCTGCCACCCGAGTTCGGCCCCACGATCGATGACGTGGTGCGCTCCGACATCCGCCTGATTCGCGTTCTCGAGCAACGAGATGACGTGCTTATTTGCCTCGCCATACGCATGGTTGACGACACCGCTGCGGGGATGGGGGCGATAAATAACGCGATGACGCCCGGTGGCAATCAGCGCCGTGACAAGAGCCACGCCATGGCTGGCGATTGACCCGTAGGCGGCAGAGGGTCGATCCCCCTCCCATGTCGGCGCGTACAGCACAACCTCGCGCTCATCGGGTGTGTAGGGCAGCGTTCCCGAGTAGTGATCGGCCTGCGGGCGACCAATGGGAATAGCGCGCTTGTCGAAATCGAAATCCCACAGGACTTTGCCGAGTCGCTCCCGCGCAGCGTTACCCGCGATGAGGCTGTAGTCATATGCCTTGAACTGGTTGGTCGTCATGTACATTTTGTCGGATTCACCATGGTTGATGAAGACGTGCCAGCGACGTCCGTAGCGCATCATCTGAAAGTTTTTGGCATTCTGGTTCACGTACAAAATGATCTGCAGATCTTGAGCGTCGATCATCTGCTCGAGCTGCGTCACCGAACGCACAAACGCGACGGGAATCGGAGACTCCTCAAAGAGCGTCGCAGCGGCCGTGGAATTGCGGCTCAAAAA
>CANEXL010000076.1 GCA_947443745.1 Microbacteriaceae bacterium
CACCATGCAGTCGACCCGCAACCTCCAACTCGAAGCCCCCATTGCTGCCCCCTGGCTATGGATGTCCGTTGCAAATCAACCGGGCTTCTCGCGCTTTTACGGTCAAGCTCTGGAGACGTGGGAAGTTTCAGGCCCGGGTTCAAGTTTCGTCGCCAAACTGATGACGCCTTTGATGGCCATTGCTGTCGTCGCGATCATGGGTCTCCTGTGGCGAGCACGCAAGCGTGGCGCCCCCTCGCAAGAGTCACTGCTTGTCGGCGCCCTGGCCTTGGCAACGTCGATGGTCGTCTTCAACAAGGTGGGATCGCCCCAGTACATGCTGTGGCTGGTTCCCATCGTCGTCGTGGGCATTGCCCTCGACACCCACGCGTGGCGCGTGCCCGCCAACCTGATGATGGCCATCAGCATTCTGACCACCATGGTCTTTCCTATTTTCTACATGCCCCTGGTCAATGGCAGCCGTTACGCGGCGATTCTCTTGACCTCTCGAAACGTGCTTCTGGTCGTCGTCTTGGGATGGGCCATCATGCGGCTCGTCTCGCTTGGTCGCGCGCGGTCGAAGCAGATGGACTTTGTGGGAATCCGGCCGGCATTGTTTGGCCGCATGACGCCCTCAGGGGCATCGTCACTGGCGTCGAACTCGAACTAGTCGGAAGCTCGAACTAGTCGGAAGCTCGAACTAGTCGGAAGCTCGAACTAGTCGGAAGCTCGAACTAGTCGGAAGCTCGAACTAGACAGAGACCCGAAGGCGGGCAGCCGCCTGCCCAATGCGTTCATCTGACGCCGTAAGCGAGAGCCGAACGTGATTCGGGTAGTGGTCACCGTAAAAGTGACCAGGTCCTGCCAGAATGCCCAGTGACGCCAGGCGTTCGATGGAAATCCAGGCGTCTTTACCCTCGGTCACCCAGAGATAGAGGCCAGCCTCGCTGGCATCCAGGGTAAAGCCGGCGGCAACAAGCGCGGGCAGCAAGACACTCCGACGTGCCCGATACAACTCTTTCTGCGCGGCCACGTGACTCTCGTCGCCGAGGGCCACCACCATCGCGGCTTGCACCGGACCCGGCAACATCATTCCCGCATGCTTGCGGATGACCAGAAGCTGGTCGATAAGGGCTCTGTCGCCCGCTACGAACGCTGCACGGTAACCCGCTAGGTTTGATTGCTTGCTCAGGGAATACGCGCTCAGAATGCCTTCTAGAGAGCCACCGGTAACGCGCGGGTCCAGGATGCTGGGAATGCGGTCGTGAGACCATCGGCCATCCCAGCCCAACTCGGCGTAACACTCGTCGTTGACGATGATGGCTCCGAGCTCGCGAGCACGCTGAACCCGGGAACGAAGAGCATCGATGTCGAGGACACGGCCGTCGGGGTTACCGGGGCTATTGAGCCACACGAGCTTGGTGTTCTCCGGCCACTCGGCAGGGTCGTCTGACGCCAATGCTCTCGCACCGGCCATTGCGGCACCAATGGCATATGTCGGGTACGCGGCTCGCGGATGAACGACGACATCACCGGGGCCCAAGCGCAACATGAACGCGAGCCAAGCCACAAACTCTTTAGAACCGATGGTCGGAAGGACGTTGTCTACCGCCAGCCCAGAAACGTCACGACGACGACCAAACCACTCGACGATGGCTTCCCGAAGGGCAGGCGTTCCGACCGTCGTGGGGTAGGCGTGCGCATCCGTTGCGGCTGACAGGGCAGTGCGAATCAGCTCAGGCGTGGGATCAACGGGCGACCCAATCGAGAGATCAACCATGCCATCGGGGTGGGCCTTAGCCTGAGCCGCATACGGCGCCATGGCATCCCACGGATATTCGGGAAGCTCCGCGAGCATTCTTCGGGCCTAAACCTGGGGAGGAAGCGCCAAGATGACGGCGTGATCGCTCTTGATGACGCCAATCTTTGCGGCACCGCCAGGAGAACCGATTTCTTCAAAAAACTCGACGTTGGCCTTGTAATAATCGGCCCACTGCTCAGGGAGGTCATCTTCGTAGTAGATGGCCTCGACGGGGCACACTGGCTCACACGCACCACAGTCGACACACTCATCCGGGTGAATGTAGAGCATTCGATCGCCCTCATAGATGCAGTCCACGGGGCACTCATCAATGCACGCCCGGTCCTTAACATCGACACACGGCAGGGCAATGACGTAGGTCACGCGGGCTCCTTAGCTACAGGGTTTTTTACGAATCTTCAGTCTACTTTGTGTGACGCTCGGGTAACTTCGGCCAGGCCACGATGATGGTCGCAATCAAGGTGGGTGCGATGGCCCAGATGCTTCCCGCCACGTTGTTGGGAACCAAAACCGACCCACCCATGCTGCGCTGGCTGAACAGAAAAACGCTGATGAGGATTCCGAGGGCCCCAAAAATCACGCTGACGCGTTCACCGCGCACAAGCCTCAAGCCCAGAAGGTACGCGGCCAGCGTGGCTAACGAGAGAACGAGCCCCCAGGGGACATCGATTCCCACAACGGATATTGAGCTCTGGTGAATGACGGTGGTCACGGATCCGATGAGGCCACCGACAAGCAAAGCCAAGGCCCAGGATGCAATCGTTGACAAAGAAAAAGAGTTGAGTGTGCGCGGTTCTGCCGCTCGTTCCATCACTTGGAAATTCTATCTAGGTGCTCTGCGAAGTTACCGGTTAGGATTACCTAAGTAAGGCAACCCTTACTCCTGATGTGATGCTACTGAAAGTTGTTGTCCTTATGCTCGCGAATCTTCTCATTGGTCTCCGTGAAGGGCTCGAAGCATCGCTCATCGTGGGCATTCTGGTTGCCTACCTGGTGAAGATCGGCCGCCGCGACGTTCTTTCCAAGATCTGGGCCGGTGTGATTGCCGCGGTCGTCTTGGCCGTCGCCGTCGGCGCACTCCTCACCTTCGGACTCACGACGCTGCCCCCTGCCGTGGAGCCCCTTATCGCCGGCATCATGTCGATTTTGGCAACGGGCCTGGTGACCTGGATGATTTTCTGGATGGCCCGCACCGCCCGCGACTTGCGCGGCAATCTTCGCAACAACATCGACAAGCACCTTGCCGGCGCCGGCTGGGGTCTCGTGCTTCTGGCTTTCTTCGCCGTTGGTCGCGAAGGCATCGAAACGGCCGTCTTCATCTGGGCTGCCGCTCAGGTGACGCAAAACTCGTTCTTGCCTTTGCTCGGTGCTCTCCTCGGGCTCGCCATCTCGGTGACCCTGGGTTACCTCATTTACCGCGGAATGGTTCGCCTGAACCTCTCGAAATTCTTTACCTGGTCAGGGGCCCTCCTCATCGTGGTGGCCGCTGGTGTGCTCGTGAACGGCTTCGGAGATCTGCAAGACATCGGAATCTTCCCCGGGGTCAATGCCATTGCCTTTGACGTCTCAGCAGCGATCCCGAAGGAAAGCTGGTACGGCTCGCTCCTCAAGGGCATCCTCGGATTCTCAGCCGTCATGAACTGGGGCCAAGTCGCTCTCTGGATCGCCTTCGTGGGCGTGACACTCTCGTTGTTCCTGCGAACGTCACTGAAAAAGACCGCTACTGAGACGACGCAACCTTCGACACGACGTAGGTAGCAGAATTTCCCGAGCTGTCTGTCGTTATGGAGACAATCGCGGAATACTGACCGTCGCTGAAGGATCCCATCGAGCCGTCGCTTGACACCGACTCAAAATCGGTCGTAAAGCCGGAACCTTCAAAGTCGCTCTTGATGGTTGTCCACGCTTCGTCGGCATTACCGACCGAAATGGTGACACTCCACGTTTGCGTATCTCCCGAACCCAGACGAACGCTGGATTGAATCGTGCCGTCGATAACCGGAACGTCACTCGGCCAATCCTTGGGCATTGACGCACCGTTGCCATCAACGTTGAGGTCAACATTGCCGCCAGTTACGTCCTTGACCGCGTTTTGCGCACCTTGTTCAACCAGTGACTGGATCGGGTTGGCACACGACGCGAGTAGCGGCGTCATGCCCACAGACATCACGATGGCCAGCGAGACACTTAACAGACTTCGATTACTTTTCATTGTCGTACTCCCCCCGACGAAACACTCCGCCTCGTCAATACCATTGATGGTACTCTTGGCGTCGAAAAATAGCCAAGGAAAAGGTCCGATTGCTGTCCGTGCGTCAAGCGTACAGAAACGCAGAGACACAGAGACCCAGAGAAACAGAGACCCAGAAACCCAGAAACCCTCGCGTCCGAGTGGGAGACGAGGGTTTCTGTCAGCACTTGCGTGCCGTGGAGATTGCGGAGCGAACGACTATTCGTTCTGCTTCTTCAAGCGGCTCGTGTTGCGGGCGCGAGCGGCCGCGGCCAGCTCAACCTTGCGGATGCGCACGAACTCGGGGGTAACTTCAACACACTCGTCTTCACGAGCAAACTCTAGGCACTCTTCGAGTGTGAGCTTGCGTGACGGCGTCATGCGCTCGAAGCTGTCCGAGGTGGACTGGCGCATGTTGGTGAGCTGCTTTTCTTTGGTGATGTTGACGTCCATGTCGTCGGCACGCGAGTTCTCGCCGACAACCATTCCTTCGTACACCTCTTGGGTGGGCTCCACGAAGAACGACATGCGCTCCTGCAGGGCAACCATGGCGAAGGGGGTAGCCACACCGGCGCGGTCAGCGACGATGGAACCGTTGGTACGCGTAACGATGGCGCCGGCCCATTGCTCGTAACCGTGCGAGACGGCGTTAGCAATGCCCGAACCACGCGTGATGGTCAAGAACTCGGTGCGGAAACCGATGAGGCCACGGGAAGGAACGATGAACTCCATGCGAACCCAGCCGGTGCCGTGGTTGCTCATGGACTCCATGCGGCCCTTGCGAGCGGCGAGAAGCTGCGTGATGCCACCGAGGTACTCTTCGGGAGCGTCGATGGTGAGGTGCTCGAATGGCTCGTGAACCTTGCCATCGACCTTCTTCACAACAACCTGGGGCTTACCCACGGTGAGCTCGAAGCCCTCGCGACGCATGTTCTCAACGAGGATGGCGAGAGCAAGCTCGCCACGACCCTGGATCTCCCACGCATCGGGGCGACCGATGTCAACAAGCTTGATCGAGACGTTACCGACGAGCTCGCGGTCGAGGCGGTCCTTGACCATACGAGCGGTGAGCTTGTGGCCCTTGACCTTGCCGATAACGGGCGAGGTGTTGGTACCAATTGTCATCGAGATTGCGGGGTCATCCACCGTGATGGTGGGCAACGGGCGAACGTCGTTGGGGTCTGCGATGGTCTCACCAATGGTGATCTCTTCGATACCGGCGATAGCGACGATGTCGCCGGGGCCCGCGGTGTCGGTGGGGAAGCGATCAAGCGCCTTAGTGATCAGCAGCTCGGTGACCTTCACTGTGGTGACGGTGCCATCGTTCTTGACCCACGCAACCTGCTGGCCCTTTTTGATGTGACCGTTGAAGATACGAAGAAGTGCAAGACGACCCAAGAAGGGCGACGCGTCAAGGTTGGTGACGTGCGCCTGCAGGGGGTGCTCGTCATCGTACGAGGGAGCAGGAACGTGCTTCAGGATGGCGTCGAACAAGGGCTCGAGGTCATCGTTATCGGGAAGTGAGCCATTCTCAGGCTTGTTCCACGATGCGGCACCGTTACGGCCGGAGGCGTAAACGATGGGGACATCAAGGATGGCATCGAGGTCGAGACCAGGAAAGTCGTCAGCCATGTCGGATGCGAGACCCAGGAGGAGGTCTTGGCTTTCGCCAACAACCTCGTCGATGCGCGCATCGGGACGGTCGGTCTTGTTGACCAAAAGAATCACGGGGAGGTTCGCTTCGAGCGCCTTACGCAAAACGAAGCGGGTCTGAGGCAGTGGGCCCTCGGAAGCGTCAACGAGGAGGACGACGCCGTCAACCATGGACAAACCCCGCTCAACCTCGCCACCGAAGTCGGCGTGGCCGGGGGTGTCAATCACGTTGATGATGATGGGACCGTCGGTCGCGTGAATTCCCTCATAGCTCACCGAGGTGTTCTTCGCGAGAATCGTGATGCCCTTTTCGCGCTCGAGGTCGTTCGAGTCCATCATGCGCTCTTCGCCGGCGAAGTGCGCGTCGAAGGAGTTGGTCTGCTTGAGCATCGCGTCAACGAGCGTGGTCTTGCCGTGGTCAACGTGGGCGACAATTGCTACGTTGCGTCGGTCCGTGCGGAGGGCGTGCGCCATGAAAAATCCTCTCGGCGACCAGCCTGGTCGACGTTGGGTCAGAATAAATACTTGCTGAGACTTAGAGAGCCTCAGGCACCCAAACGAATGTTGGCCCCAGGAATTGCGTCCAGCAGTCTCTTAGTATACTCCTGCTGCGGATTTTCGAAGACCTCACTGGTCGTCGCAGCCTCCACAATTTGCCCTTTGTTCATGACCGCGACGTTATCGGCGATGACCCGAACCACGGCTAAGTCGTGGGTGATGAAGAGATACGTGAGCGAGAGTTCGGACTGCAACTCGTGCAGGAGCTGCAAGATTTGCGCCTGGACCAACACGTCAAGGGCGGAGACGGCCTCATCCAAAATCACAATGTCCGGCTTGAGCGCAAGCGCCCGCGCAACAGCAACTCGCTGACGTTGGCCGCCCGAGAGTTCGTTGGGGTAGCGGGTCGAAATGGCGCGCGGCAACGAGACCTGATCCAGCAGTTCGTAGACGCGTTTGCGGCGGTCGGCACGGCTGCCAACCTTGTGCGTGTCTAGTGGCTCCGCAATCGTGTTTTCAATGTTGCGCAGCGGATCGAGCGACCCATAGGGGTCTTGAAAAACGGGCTGCATGCGGCGACGAAGGTCGAAGAGTGCCTTGCGTGACAGGCTGCTCGTTTCGGATCCATCGATAACAATGCGACCGGATGTGGGCTTCTCCAAGCCCAGGAGCATCTTGGCCACCGTGGACTTGCCCGAACCAGACTCCCCCACGAGGGCCATGGTCGTTCCTCGGGCAATGGTGAAAGACACCGCATCGACGGCCGTGAACGGTTGCGTCGTGAAGCCGCGCCCGCGAATGGAATAGGTCTTGGTCAGGTCTTCAACCGAGATGGCGTCGTCTGTTCCGGAACCGGTCGATGACCCCGAACCTGCCGCAGCCGCGGTGGGCCGATCCGCAATGGCGCTGAGGTCAAAGGCCCTCGCGCTGGTCGTGACGGGAACGGTCACGACGGGCGAGGTCGAGGTCGAGCCAGCACCCTTCGACGCTGCTGTGAGGCGACGGGACGCCAAGCTTGGCGCCGCCGCGACGAGACGCTGGGTGTATGGATGGAGGGGGTTGCGCAGAATCTCCAGGCTCGGTCCAGCCTCAACAACCTTGCCGCGGTACATCACGATGAGTTGTTCCGCGCGCTCGGCGGCGAGGCCAAGGTCGTGCGTGATCAAGACGACGGCGGTCCCGGAGTCGCGGGTGAGCGAGTCAAGATAGTCGAGGATGGTGCGTTGCACCGTCACATCGAGAGCGGAGGTGGGCTCGTCGGCGATGAGCAGTTTGGGGCTCGCCGAGAGCGCCATGCCGATCAGCACGCGCTGCCGCATTCCGCCAGAGAACTGGTGAGGGAATTGGCGCATGCGGGCATCCGCGTCATCAAGACCTGCCTTGCGAAGAACGTCAATCGCCTTCGCGCGCACCTCCTTGCGCCCCACCCCGACACCATTGGCCCGCACGGACTCCTCAACCTGGAAGCCGACGCTCCAGACGGGGTTGAGGTTTGACATGGGGTCTTGGGGAACGAAACCGATGTCGCGGCCGCGAATCGCTTGCAGCTCTTTCTCCGAGATCGACGTGAGGTCTTTGCCGTCGAAAAGAATGCTGCCGGCCGTAATGGCCCCTGTCCCCGGCAGCAAGTTAATGATCGAATGAGCGAGGGTGGATTTACCCGACCCCGACTCCCCCACGATGGCCAGTGTTTGCCCTGGCATGAGCGTGAGATCGATGCCGTCGACGGCGGTCACCGAATCGCGCTGGGTCGAGAATTCGACCTTCAGACCGCGGATCTCCAACAGTGGTCTAACACCGGAGGAGTCTGCAGAACCGGGAGAAACAGTGGATGTCGGTGTGGCAATGCTCATCGTCTCGCCCTCGCTTTCGGGTCGAGCGCGTCTCGAATGACTTCGCCCATCATGATGAAGCTCAGCGCCGTGATGGTGAGGGCGAGCGACGGATAAATAAGGGTCTGAGGGGCATTGCGCAGATCGCTCTGAGCTTGGCTGATGTCGTTCCCCCAGGACATGAATGTGGTCGGAAGACCGACTCCCAGAAACGACAGGGTCGCCTCGGCCACGATGGCGGCCGCGAGCGACAACGTTGTGATGACGATGACCGGCGCGATGGAGTTGGGTAACACATGACGCATCAGAATCTTGAATTTGCTGACACCGATTGCGGTCGAGGCCATCACGAAGTCTGCGTTCTTGACGCGCAAAATTTCGGCTCGTAAGACACGCGCGGTGGAGGGCCACGCAAAGAGTCCGATGGCCAAGGAAATCACCGCAATGTTTCGGTTGGCGGAGAACACCGACATGATGACAACGGCCGCCAAAATGTAGGGAATCGCGAAGAAAATGTCGCCCACACGGGAAAGCACTGCATCGAGCCAGCGGCCATAGAAACCAGCAAAGGCGCCAAACAAAACGCCGAGCCCCGCCGTGAGAATAGTGACGATGATGCCCACACTGAGCGACGTCGACGTTCCATGAACGATGCGGCTGTAAATGTCACAGCCCTGCTTCGTGAAGCCCAACGGATGCCCCGCAGTCGGCCC
>CANEXL010000077.1 GCA_947443745.1 Microbacteriaceae bacterium
CATCGGAGCCTCAAGGCCCAGCTTGCGGTTGATCTTGTAACGACCCACCTTGGCAAGGTCATAACGCTTGTGGCTGAAGTAGAAGTTATCCAGCAGAGCGCGTGCGGCCTCAGCAGCAACCTGCTCGCCCGGACGAAGCTTGCGGTAGATGTCCTTCAGGGCCTCTTCCTTGGTGAGGATGGAATCCTTCTCCAGGGTGAGGGCAATGGACTCGTAGCCCTTGAACTCGTTCATGATGTCTTCGGTGGTGAGACCAAGAGCCTTCATGAAGACGGTGACCGACTGCTTGCGCTTGCGGTCGATGCGAACACCAACCTGATCGCGCTTGTCGATCTCAAACTCAAGCCATGCTCCACGGCTAGGAATGATGCGAGCCGAGTAGACATCCTTATCGGAGGTCTTCTCCTGCGTGCGGTCGAAGTACACACCGGGGCTACGCACCAGCTGCGAAACAACGACACGCTCGGTGCCGTTGATGATGAACGTGCCCTTAGGGGTCATCAGGGGGAAGTCGCCCATGAACACGGTCTGGGTCTTGATTTCACCCGTGACGTGGTTCATGAACTCAGCCTCAACATAGAGGGGAGCAGCGAACGTCTTGCCGCGCTCCTTGCACTCCATGATCGAGTACTTCTCAGGCTCGAGGTACGGGTTGGTGAAGCTGAGCTGCATGGTCTCATCGAGGTTCTCGATGGGAGAGATCTCCTCAAAGATCTCTTCTAGACCAGTGCGCGAAGCGAGGTCTTGACGACCAGCCTTCTTTGCCTCAGCAACACGCTTCTGCCAGCCTTCGTTTCCGACGAGCCAGTCAAAGCTCTCGGTCTGAAGTGCGAGCAGATCGGGGACAGTCAGCGTGTCTGTGATCTTCGCGAACGAAAGACGCGATGCGCCTCGACCGTTCTTAATGGACTTGGTGGTGTTTGCGTTGCGCGCAGCAGCCAAGGAAATAACCTCCGTGGACCCCGTCAGGCCCTCATGGTGTCGGTCGATGTGATGGATCTTGCGCTCTCGCAAAAGAGCCCACTAAAGTGGAGCAACTCGAGGAGTGATCCCCGAGCCGAGAAACATCCATGACCACCGCAATATGAGGGCATGAGAATTCTTCAGAGCGCAAAGTACAACTATAGGCCTGTTGGGTTCCCCCTGTCCAGTTAAGAATCGCTAGGGTGAAGGCATGGCCCAAAATCCGAGCACCGTTCTGCATGCCTCCGGGTTAACCGCCGTTATCGAACCCGACCCGTACCAAGAGGGCGCGTTTATTTTGGTTGTCGACGGCACTCCCCAGTCCCATGTTTTTGTGGATGATGAGGGCGAGTTGTTCTTCGAATACGTGCGCCGCATTGGCCATGTCATCGACCAGATTGGCATGCCTGGCGAGCCCCTGACGGCAGTGCACCTCGGCGCCGGTGCTCTCACGCTGCCCCGCTACATCGCAGCAACGCGGCCGGGATCTCGCCAACAGGTCATCGAGCTCGAAGCAGACCTCGTTGATTTCGTTCGCGAGAACCTTCCGTTGCCTCGCCACGCGAGCATCCGGATTCGATACGGCGATGCCCGTGAGGTCATGGGCAAGCTCCCCGCCGGCCTTTTGGGCACGACCGACGTCGTCATCGTCGATGTGTTTAGTGGCGCCCGAACGCCCGCGCATGTCACGAGTGTCGAGTTTTACCGCGAGGCCGCGAGGCTCCTCAGCCCTCGGGGGGTTCTCATCGTGAATGTCGCCGATGGACCAGGCCTGGCCTTCGCCCGCGGGCAAGCCGCCACACTTCAGGCTGTTCTTCCGAACGTCATTGCCTTGGCCGATGTGCAGGTCCTGAAGGGCCGCCGTTTCGGAAATGTCGTCCTTGCCGCGAGCGCCGATTCAGGGATTGGCGAGTGGCTCCCCCGCATCCTCGCCGGTGGCCCCCATCCGGCGAAGGCCGTTGCCGGGGCAGAGCTGAAGCAGTTCGTCGCCAACGCACCTATCGTGATGGATGCGACGGCGATTCCCTCCCCCACTCCGAACAAGACACTGTTTCAGGTCAGCAAGAAATAACGTTTCATGGCAGATCTTGAACGCGTGAGAAAATGGGCGGATGCCCTCATCCTGTTGCATCTGGATGCCACCGTGTGGTCGTTCGGGTTCGATAATGCCAAGACGCGCGCGGGGCTCTGCAACTTCACGGACACCCACATCTCGGTGTCGAAATATTTGGCCGCGAAGTACGAAGATGACGAAATTCATCAGGTGCTCTTGCATGAGGTTGCGCACGCTATGGCCGGCCCCCGCGCTGGACACGGCGCCCTGTGGAAGCGCACCGCCGATGAACTTGGCTACGACGGCAAGCGCACCCACGACGGGAGCGCAGCGAACGAACTCGCTCCGTGGCTGGGTGTGTGCCCGGGCGGACACCAGCACCACCGTTTTCGCACACCGGTGAAGCCGCTGTCCTGCGGAGTCTGCGGGCGAGGTTTCTCCCGCGCCAACCTGATTGTCTGGACCAAACGCGACGTCAGCTAGTTGGTGACCTGGACTTCTTTCCAGAAGGCAACGTAGTTACTGAAGTCAGAACCCACGCGCTCGGCCGCACCGGCGAACGGTTCCGGATAGCTGAATGCGCGATCGCTGAACGAGTTGGTGCCATCGGACACGACGAAGTACTGGCAGACGCCCTTCCAGGGGCAGGTGTACGGGGTCGGGCTCTTGGTCAAGAATTCGCTCTTGACGCTGGCCGGTGGGAAATACCAGTTGCCCTCAATTTTGATGAGATCACTCTCGGGTGCTTCGGCGATAACGGTTCCGTTGAGTACAGCCTTCATGACGATGTCCTTTCGATGGTGGAGGGTATTTACCCTACGCCCCATTTGCAACGGCTACAGAGTCGATCTTGCCCGCAGCGACAACGAGGTGACGTTTGCCCGCGGCGATGAGCTCGCGCCCCGTTACGGATGCCGTGATGAGGTGCCCGACGGCACCCTTCAACCCCACGAACGCTGCGGCCGCAGCAGCCGCCTCAGGCGAACAAAAATCGATGCCCTCCGTCGCCAAGGCGTCAATGAGCGCCCCCGCCGCCAGAAAATCTTCCACGGCGAATCCTCCGTCATCCGTGCCCGCCGCCACAATGGCAATCGACGTTCTCTCCCCGCGACGTACCTGCTCCGCCAGAATCCACTGGGCCACGGCCGTTCGATTCGTTAGGTCTGCCCAGACATAATTACCGGGTGCATTTACGAGCGACGCATTGTCACGCGCAGCGTCATCCGCTGAAAGCGGGGTGAGGAGAGCATCGACCCACACTCCGATGTCAGCTTCGGCACGGATGCGTGCAGCCCCCGTATCAGCCCAATCAAAACGAACTTGGTAATGCACTTGGGAGTTGGCAGGCGGGGTTTTCACAGGAGTCACAGGTAAATTCTTGCATTGGGCGTGCCCCAGAATGGAATCACATGAACATTTTCTTAAAGCTCACACTCGATTGCGAGCCCGACGCAGCGTGGGAAGCGATAACGCGGCCAGAGGTTTTTCGTGCGGTCTCCAGCCCACTCCTTAAAATGGCATCCCTTGAACCTGGAGGATTCCCCCCGAACTGGCTCGGCGATGGCCCTCACCTCGTCAAGATTTCCTTGCTGGGAATCATCCCCATGGGTACCCAAACTATCGACGTTCGGTTTACGGAAAAACCTGGTGGGGTTCGCATGATGATCGACTCAGGCCAAGCCCTGACTGGACCGTTAGCCATTACGCGCAATTGGGATCACCGCATGGCAATTTCGTCGGCAGGGTCCCAAAAAACCATGTATCGCGACAGACTCGTCGTCAAGGCTGGCCTTGCTACCCCCGCGATCTGGCTCGGCATGTGGGTCTTCTGGCAATACCGCGCCAGCCGACTCCGCGTGCTTTCCTCGTCGTGGTGACGAGGCGACCAGGAAACTAGGAAACTAGGAAACTAGGAAACTAGGAAACTAGGAAACTGGGAGCTAGTGGTTCTGAGCCTCGGACTCATCAAGGGAGACCAGCGAGTCAGAAGAACCCATTGAACGAAGCTCCAATGAGAAGCTGTCCAAAGCAATGCGCTGCTCTTCCAGCCACGCCATGCGTTGTTCGGTCTCCGCGAGAATCGCTGATGCGTGCTCGTTGTACCGCGTCGTCAGTCGTTCAGCTCTGCTTCGTGCACGCGAAATCAAACCGTTGGCTGTATTGCGGGCGCTCGAGAGAATTGATTCGGAATCTTCGCGAGCGTTCGTAAAGAAATCTTCCGCTTCACTGCTGATGTGGGCTGCGATATCCGAAGCCTCGCGAACTCTCAGAGCGGCTTGCTCAGTGACGGACTGCACGTGCGCCACTGATTCTTCGTGGAGGGCCAAGCGATCACGTTCGTCCTGGTCGGCAGCAACACGAATTTCGCGGACGATACGAAGCTGTTCGCGTTCTGCAATCTGTCGCAACATCGAAAGTTCCGTCTTGACGTCTTCGGCCTCCTGATGGAGTGCCGAGTGGATTTCCGCAGCTTCGCGCTCGGCATCCGCGACGAGTCCGGCCGCTTTGCGCTGCGCGGTTTCGGTCGAGGTGTTGGCCTCGATAAGTTTGGCTTCTGCCGCGGAAACAAGCTCCATGGAGCGGCGTTCGCTCTCGACGCGAAGTTCCTCTGCCATGCCCTCAGCTTCGGCAACAAGTTTCTCAGATCGCAGTCGTGACGACCGTGTGAGCTGCTCTCCTACGGCGCGCGCATTTTCCCGAAGTGCCGCAGCCTCAGCCGCAGCATCTTGAACCATCTTGCCGGCTTGCTCTTCAGCAACCCTCAATGTCTGTTCGAAGGCGGAACCGAGGTCAGCGAAGCTCGGCTTCGAGCTCGCACGCTTCAATGTCGCACGAGCCTCAGCAAGCTCACGAGTCAATCGTTCTGCCGTCTTTTCAGCAGAAACTCGCTCGGCTTCGACGCGCTCTACACGGGAACTAATGTCAGCGAAGGCACGCGAAACGTCTTCGGTGTCATAACCGCCACGACGCGCAGTACGAAATGTACCCAGTTCATCCACGATGTTCCTCCATGTGAAGCTTTAAGGCTAGGAAGACAGCTTCCTAGAAATCAAAACGATATTACCAAATTATTGGGTAGAACCTGTAGTTCGAAAACTAGGCGGACTTTTCTTCCCAAGCCGCGTCATATTCATCGTCAGTGTCCATCGACGACAGCTCACCGTTGAAGTCCAGAATGCGAACGCGAGCCTCTTCAAGGTTGGCAATTGTCATGGCAGCTTCTGCCAAAACTTTGGTCTTGTATTCATAGGTCTGGTTGTTCAAAGCCTGGGCTCGATCTTGCGCACGAGCGATGATTCCTGCCGCGGTCTCCTGAGAGTTGCGTCGCAAGAGATCTGCGTCTTGGTGCGTCTTCCCCGAAAGTGACTCCGCCTCAGCGACAAGCTGATCTGCTTTACGCTCGGCTTCCGCCACTTGAACTTGGGCGTCAGCCAGAATCTCGGCGATAAAAGTGGATGTCTCCTCGGCGAGGCGTTCATTCTCACGCTGAGCCTTTTCGCGAGTCACGGCAATCTCGCGCTCGATGCGCAACTGGTCGCGTGCTTGAAGATCTCGCAGGGTTGCCATTTCTCGACGTGCCTGCTCTGTTTCAAGCTTCGCGTTTTCCATGACCTCACGCGTGTCTGCGTTAGCCTTCTTCTCAATGGAGGCAATTGACTTCGCGGCTGCGGCGAGAGCGGCATTGGCCCCTGCGAGTTGCGCTTCCGCGTCGGCAACCAAATCTGTTGATTTCTTGGTGCTATCTTCGGCGATCTTCTCGGAACGCTTCTCTGCTTCTGCGAGCAGTTTGTGTGCCTGTCGCTCCGAGGAGACTTGAATGCGATCGGCATCAGCCTTTGCAGAGTCGCGAACCACCGCAACCTCGGCACTGGCGTCTTGAAGAAGCTTGCCGGCTTGTTCTTCCGCTACGCGAAGTGTCTGTTCAAATGCTGCACCTAGGTCGGAAAACGTCGGCTTGGAGTTCGCTCGCTTAACGGCAGTGCGGGCTTCGTTCAGTTCACGGTTGAGTCGTTCGATGTCTTTTTCTGCTTCATCGCGCATCTCTTGGGCGTTTGCAATTCGACCAGTAATCTGCGCGAACGCGCGATCGACGTCGGAAGGCTCAAAGCCGCGCTTTGCAGTGCGAAAATCGTTGTTCTCGGCCACGTGTAACTCATTCCCGAATCAAAAAAACCAATACTCCGTTAATAGTGGACTATTAACGCGCTCCGATGCTAATTTCTGCCGAAATTAATGGGGCATTATTCACACAATTTGAGGTGTTTGCTATCCCAGTCGCCCCACGGAGGCCAAGGCGGCACGCAACAGAATGCCGCGGCCCCCTTCCATCTCATCGCTGACGGCTTGACTCGCCGCTTCCTCTGGGGTCAGCCAGGTTATTTCGAGAGCATCTTGGCGTGGGTCACAGGTGCCGGTGACGGGAACGACGTAGGCCAGCGAAACCGCGTGCTGTCGATCATCCGTAAACGCTGAAACTCCCGGCGTGGGAAAATATTCCGCCACGTGAAAGGGCGTTGGGCTCGCCGGAAGAAGCGGGAATGCCATCGGACCGAGATCCTTTTCGAGGTGTCGAAAGAGCGCATGGCGAAGAGTCTCGCCGTGCATGACGCGACCGGAGACGATTGTGCGCTTCATGCCACCGACACTCGTCGCCCGCAGGAGGAGTCCCACCTCCGTGACCTGACCAAGCCCGTCAACCCGCACGGGAACTGCCTCCACATACAGAAGAGGAAGACGTAGTCGGATCGATGCCAACTCGTCGTCGCTCAGCCAGCCGGAATTGGGGTCAGGGGTGCGTACGCTCATGAGTCATTCTTACCCGATGCAGATGACAACCACGGGACATTCACTCAGGGTTCTCAAGAATCTTGCGCAGGGTCCACTGGTTTCGATCGGGCGCACCTGTTTTCTGTGGATTTTCTTTGAAGGGGTCGCTCTCGAGTTTTTCGGGCGTAGCGTGGATGCGACGGAAGCGACTGCAGTTATCGCAGAAATGAGCTTTCCTGGGGGTGTTGTGAAGAAGTCATTTTTTCTCTTGACCGCAGGGTTAGCGATGGTTGCCGCCCTAAGCGGTTGTGAGAACCAAGCCCGGGCCACGTCCTCGCCCTCCCCCAACCCGACTTTTTCAGCGGGGATTTCAGTACCCGCCGATCGTGCCGATCTCATTGCCGGAGAGCACGACCGCATAGCGGAAGCCAAAGTACTCGCGGAGGCCAAACGAGTTGCCGACGAGCAAGAAGCCCAAGCGGCCGCAGATGCTGCCGAAGCTCAACGGCATGCTGATGAAGAGTCCCAAAGAGTAGCCCAGCAACGGCAAAACGAACAAAATGCTGCAGGCGCGGCGCCGGGGGCCTTCTCTCGGGATGACGTCCTCGGAACCGTTCAATCACTGTCGGGCCTCCCCCTGGCCGTTGTCTTTGACGCCAGCTGGTGTGATCCCAGCGCTTATGTCTGCGGCGGGGTTTACACGCGAGCCCCCCGCGCCCCGTCATCGATTGAGGAACTCACGATCCACATGTCTGACTCCCCTGCGTGGCTGTACGCCTTAGTGGGCTATAAAGTCACGGTCCACGAAGTCGGTCACGCGCTCACTGCCTACTATCAGCCTCAAATTCTGGCTGCGTTCGGTCCATCATTCCTCGACACGAATATTGAAAAGATTGCTGACTGCTATCTCATCCTCCATGTGGGCGGAGCGGTTGGCACCTCGGGCTACAGCTTCGATGGGCTTGAATCCGAGATCGCCCAATGGATGGTCAACAACCTCTAGTCTTCCCACTCAAGATTATGAGTAACCGACGAGGGGCATCGTTCCGTGAACTGAGCGACGGTTATCTGTTTCTTCGGAAATTTTTCCACGACATCACGGCGAGAAATGACAGCCCCGACAACAGGCTCAGAACGCTGAGGAACGAGCCAACGGACAGGACGCTGCCGAATGAGCCGACAGAACCGATCGAAAAGGCAGACCCCGTCGACCCCAAGGACATAAAGGAATTTTTCGAACCAATACTGAGAATTGAGTCTGTCGACCCAATGCTCCATAAGGAAGAACGGTTTCTCATGACATCAGTATGCCAATTCTCGAGGGCCAACACACCTAACCTCCGCAATCAAAAAGACCCCCCTGAAAGGGAGGTCTAAATGATTGGCGGTCCCGGTGGGAACCGTCGACGCGATGCGTCTCCTCCCAAATCCCAGCCCTCATACCCCCAGCAATCAAAAAGACCCCCCTGAAAGGAAGGTCTAAATGATTGGCGGTCCCGGTGGGATTTGAACCCTATTCCGAGGCTATCGCCCTCCTAGGCCCTGCATAAGAAGCCCGTAACTACGCGGAAGTTAGCCCGTGTTGAATCGAACGAATCTAGTTGAGTGTTGCCATTCTGTTGCCAGTCTGTTGCCACGCGTCAAAAACGTAACCGTGTAACCGATGTAACCGACGAGCCGGAAAGGTTTCCCTAGCCTTCGCCGACGAGAGTAACGGGCCGACGTCGGCCACGGAAGGAAGCGCCTTCGGCTTAGCCGTTCTCAATCAAGAGCAATAACTCTGTCTTTCTTTGAGACAGCCAGCAACCCCCGCTATGCCCTCAGCACCTTTTTTTCTCCTTTTAGGGTGGGCGAGGAAAAGTGCCAGATGAGGGAAGATTTGGTCGAGGTTTCTC
>CANEXL010000078.1 GCA_947443745.1 Microbacteriaceae bacterium
GACGTTGCCAATGGTCGTCTCGTGGAGGTTCCCTCCGCAACAGCCGCCGGCGTCGCAAAATAGTTCCTTCTCACGCACGCTGAGACGCTGTCGCTCAGAGCCATCCGAAACCGGGTGGCTCTGAGCGTGTGTCTGGACTAGTTGGTGAGCGGGGCGGGTTCGTCGACCAGGCGGCGCGGAAACCACGGAATGATCGGGCTCGTGCGGTGTTGGTACTCCGCGTACTCGGGGTACTTTGATCGCGAAATTTCCTCCGTGAAGCGCGTGGAGCCGACGAAGAGAACGGTGAGCAGAAGTGCGCCGAGAGCCGTGACCTGCAGAATGGATCCGGTGGCAGCGGCACCAAAGAAGAACAGCACCCACCACTGCGACTGTTCGGCGAAGAAATTGGGGTGGCGTGAGAATCGAAACAGCCCCGTCGTGAGGAACCGTGCCTGAGGTTGGCGCCCGGCGGCAATCTCCGCGTACTTGTGGTTGTAAAAGTTCCACTGCTGTTGATCTGCGATCGTCTCCACGGCGAGCAGAGCCACAAACAGAACGCTGAGAATGACCTCGAGAGGCCCAAACGCTGTCGCCCCCGACGCCAGAACCGTGTAGGCCGGCAGGGTGATCAGGAACAGGATGATGTTCTGGTAGATCACGATGAAGAAAAGGTTGAAGACCTGGTATTGCCCGGGGGACATGCGTGCACGCAGAACTTCCCAGCGGTAGTCCTCGCCACCCGGCGCATAACCGCCTTTGCGCGCAAAATTGAAGGTGAGACGAATGGCCCACAGGGTTACGAGTATGGCCATCACATTCAGGATGGGGTTAGCCAAAGACGCCCCCGCCGCAAAGACCCACACGTAGACTGCGGGAACGATCGACCAAATGCGGTCCACCCACGAGGTGTCCTTGGTGATGAGCGACAGAATCCAGGTCAGCGCGCACGTGCCGAGCAAAATCCATAAGTTGACGACGACAGTGTCCATCTGTATTTCCTCCGCCACTTATCGTAGAAGAAAAACGCATTCAGTGGTTGTCACTGTTCACTCGCGTGTCTTTTCCGTCGTGACCGCCTCTAGGCTTGTCGCATGACTTTTGAACGCACTCTCATCTCCTCCGGTTCGGTTTACGAGCCCATCGTCGGGTACTCGCGCGCCGTTCGCGCCGGAGCTTTTGTCTTCGTGGCGGGCACGACATCCGGTTCGCCTGATGGCGCCATTGGGGGCACGGATGCCGCCCTGCAGACCCGCGAAATCTTTGTTCGTCTTGCTGCTGCGCTGGAGCAGGCTGGCGCGACGCTTGCCGATGTCGTGCGCACCCGCATTTACCTGAAGGACATCGCCGATTTCGACGCCGTCGGTCGCGTGCACGGAGAATTCTTCGGAGACATTCGCCCAGCAACGACGGCCGTCGAGGTCAGCGCCTTGGCTGCCCCCGACATGCTCGTCGAGATTGATGTCGACGCGATTATTGGGTCGGCAGCCAAGTAAGAATTGCCCTGCGATGGCAGGGATGTTCGAGCTCTAACGTGCCGTCACTGGAAGCTCGGGTTCCCGACGTTAGTCAGTCGCGGGCATTGCGGGCGCCCCGTGCTGCTGAACGCGGCGGGGGAGTGCGAACACGAGGCCGAAGGCGACCACGGCCAGCAGCGCGCTCATCCCCATCGCCAGTGACGCGCTGTGGCCGAAGGCATTCGCCACGTCAACGGTGGTGGGCGGCTTACCTGCAATGGTGAGCGAGCCAAACAGGATTGAGCCGATGACGGCGATTCCAATGGCGGTTCCGAGGCGTTGCATCGTGTTGACCACGCCGCTGCCAGCGCCGGCGTCGCGGCCCTCGACCGAGGCAATGATGAACTGGATGTTGGGCGCCAAGAAGAAACCGTTGCCGATGCCACCAACGAGCAGGGGGCCGGCGAGCATCCAGACAGTGAGGTCATTCGAGGGCACGAAGGCCAAGATCGCCCATGTTGTTCCGAGGGAGACGGCGACCATTGCCGAGCCGAGGAGAAGAGCGGACCGCCCCAGCTTGGCCACGACCCGTTGGCTCTGGGACGAGGCAACGAACGTTCCCATCGCGAAAGGTAGCGAGAGAAAGCCGGCGTCGAGGGCGCTGTGGCCGAGGCCTGCTTGCCACAGAATCGAGAGCGTGAAGAAGATGCTGGTGAAGGCAGCGAAGTAGACCAGCGCCAAGATCGTGCCAAAAGTGAAGCTCGCGTGAGTGAAGAGTTTGAGTGGGACGAGCGGGCTCTGTCCGCGTTTGGTGACGGATGCCTCCCACAGGCCAAAGAGTCCAATCAAAATGATGCCCGCGGCGAGAAGAAGCCAGGTCCACAGCGGCCAACCGGCCTGTTGTCCTTCGATGAGGGGAACGAGGATCGAGACGAGACCTGCCGCGAGAATCAGGGCACCGAAGAGGTCGAGGCCGCTCTTGTGATCGAGACCCTTTTCGTGGCCGGGCAAAATGATGATGGCGGCAATGACGGCAAATATTCCCACGGGCAGGTTGACGAAGAAGACCCAGCGCCACCCATCCGCGTCGCCAAAGGCCTGAATGAGGAGACCGCCGATGATGAGGCCGAACGCCGAGGAAATGCCGATTACCGAGCCCAGAATGGCAAAAGCTTTGCCTCGTTGGCGACCCACAAAGAGCAGTTGAATGAAGGAGCCCACGGCCGGGATGTAGATTCCGCCGGCCAGGCCTTGCAATACACGCCACACAACAATTTCGGTGTCATTTTGAGCGATGCCACACATGACACTCGCGAAGGTGAACAGTGCCAAGCCGACGATGAAGACCCATTTGTGACCGATGCGGTCACCCACGCGTCCCGCGGGGATGAGAGCGAGACCCAACCCGAGGGCGTAACCGGAGATGATCCAGGAGAGCGTCGATTCGCTGGCACCGAGACTCGTGCGAATGGTGGGAATGGCAACGTTGACAATGGTTGCGTCGAGAAGTGCCGTGAACATTCCAATGAGCAAGACGGCGAGGGTGAACCAGGCTCGGCGATTGGTGGTGTTGGACACAGTGATTCGGGGGGCAGCGGAGGCTTGGCTCACGGCGGGAGTCCTTCATGAAAATTTAGCGATGTTAGGCCCAGCAGGCGGGTAACTATCTCAATAGTGATTATAGGGGGTAAAAACACCAGATGCTGAGAGAGTCGGCTAATGGGTCCGCGGAGATTCCTGGCGGTCCTTGCCGCGCGACACCGGTTTTTGATACTGTACCAACAAAGTTACTTTATGTGTTTTTGTGGTTACGGGGGGAAAATTGACACAAGTCGTTCCGGGGCTCGGGCGAGCTCTCAAGGCGTTTCCCATCCAGCCCCTACTTGACGTGGTCGTGCGCTCGCTCAGCGAGTCCCTAGGAATTAAGGGTGTTGGCATTGGCATCACCTTCAAAGGTGCGCGAACAATCTTCGTGGCCGGGAATTCACCGGATGTCCTGCTGGTAGAAAACTATCAAGCGGAATCGAAGGATGGTCCCGGAGTGGTTGCGGGCGCGACTGGAAAACTTATCGAAGTGCACGATTTGAGAAAATCGACGTACAAGGCATTTGCTGCCGAGGCCATCGCTCGGGGCTATCACTCCGTTTTTGCCTTTCCCCTCGGGGATGGGGTACGCGCCGTTGGCTCGCTGTGTTTGTATCTCACAGAGACGGGCCCGCTCAGCGAAAGTCGCATGCGCATTGCAGAAGCCGTCACAAATATCACGAGGGAATTTCTCTTAAACGCCCAGCAAAAACTCGTTGAAATCATTGATGTTCAACAGCGCGGCGCTATCGGGGAGATTGACAAATTGACGGGATTGCCCCTCGGCGAGACACACCGGGCCGAAGTTGAAAGTCAAGAAGTGAGGGGAAACGCTTTCAAAGAGTCTGTGGGCGTTGTCTTCATCGATCTTGATCGGTTCAAACTCATTAATGACACCCATGGTCATGATGTTGGCAATCAACTACTGATGGCAGTTGCCCAAAGGCTTGCGGGTTTGACGCGTGAGGGTGAGGTGCTCACGCGGGAGGGGGGTGATGAATTTGTGATTTTTTGCAATCGCACCACCATAAACGAATTGACCTATCTCGCCGAACGAATGAAACGCGCCTTTGAATATCCCTTTGTCCTTGAGAAGAACGTGATTTCAATTCAAGCCAGCATCGGCATCGCGGTCTCCGAGCCTGGTTCTTGGTTTGAGAACGCGCTGTTTACAAAAGCGGACGAAGCGATGTATCGCGTGAAGCGTCAAGGCGGGGCAGGGTTTGAATTCTTTGATCCCAATATCGAAGCGAATGAAGCAGATGCAAATATTCTCGCGACTGACCTTACGCACGCGATAGAAAAAGGCGAGTTCGCCATCGTCTATCAGCCGGTGTGCGTCGCGACGGATGGCACCATCGTCGGGGTCGAGGCGCTACTCCGCTGGAATCACGGGTCTCGCGGAATAATCTCTGCGAAGGAGACGATTTATCTCGCGGAACAGCGTGGCCTCATGCCAACGATTGGTTACTGGATTCTGGAAACAGTCTTCAACGACTATAAAAAGATCGTAAAGTCTGTGTCGGACCTCAACCTTCTCGTCAGCGTGAACGCGTCACCGTTGCAACTGATGGATCGTGACTTTGCCGAACGCGTTCACAACCTGTCGTTGGTCGCTAACATGAAACTCAAGGATCTCATCATTGAGGTGACAGAGAGCACGCTCTTCAACGATGGCGACACGGCTAAATCAGCTCTGGGCTGGCTGATGGCCCAGGGTGTCAAAGTCTCACTCGACGACTTTGGCACGGGATTCAGTTCTCTCAGCCACCTTCAGGAATTCAGCGTCTCCCAAGTGAAGGTCGATAAGAGTTTCGTTCAAAGAGCCCCCTCGGAGAAGGTCGCTTTCGCTGTTCTGCGCTCAGTCACCGCGCTCGGTGCATCGCTCGGCATCTCCGTGGTTGCCGAAGGGATCGAAACGCAACAACAAAATTCGACGGCAATCGATGCCGGATGCGAGTTGGCTCAGGGATACTTCCACCATCGGCCAGTGTCCTTAGATGACCTGATTATCATGCTCAAGAAACAGTCACTCGATACCCCCCGCCCCCCGAAAGAAAAAAGGGAGCCCCGCCAAGAAATAACTCCCGCTCATAAATGAACGGGAGTTATCAGTCGACCATAAGGCTGAGCCTTATCAGTTCCGATCCTTGTCAGTGCTGATCCCTAACGGTGCTTAGCCCTGACGACTCTTTGCAGCGGCCTTGTCCTTCTTGTCGGCACGCTTTTCTTTCAATGTCTTGGTAGCGGCGGTTTTGCCGGTTTCTTTCTTCTTATCAACGCGTTCTGCCATGATATTTCTCCCTCGAGGCCGAGGTGGCCTATTGCTCTAACCGTAGTCCCCTTTGGTGGGGTAATGCCGGGAGGAGGTCGGCGAGGCTGCGAGATGACCTTGCCAGAAACAGTCGTAGGCTCAATAACATGAGTATGCACGGTGGCGCAGGCCACGGCGGTGGTGGCCGCGGACGAGGTGGCGCTGGCGGGCGCGTGAGTCGTTCCGATGTTGCGGCGCAACGCGAAGAAAACAAAGCGGCCCCGCCCATTCCCAACCTCTTCAAACGGATTGTGGCCCTTTTTGCGCCGCACAAAGTTGCCCTGAGTTTCACTGTGGCCCTCGTGCTCGTCAGTGCTGCCATCACGGTCATTCCGCCGCTGCTGATTGAACAGGCCTTTAACCAGGGGCTCTTTCCCCCCTCAGGAATCCCGAACATGCCCCTGCTTCTTCGCCTCGTGGGCACGATGGTCATCATCTGGATTTCGTCAGCAGCTCTCGGCGTGCTCCAGACCTATCTCACGGAGTCGGTGGGCAACAAGGTGATGGGAGCCTTACGCATCCGTCTCTTCTCTCACCTGCAGGCCATGGAGCTGGCGTTCTTCACGAAGACCAAGACGGGGGTCATTCAGTCGCGGCTCCAAAACGATGTCGGTGGTGTGGCCAGCGTCTTGAGCAACACCGTCTCCAGCATCCTGGGCAATACGGTCACCGTTATCGCGGCTTTCATTGCCATGCTCATTCTCAGCTGGCAGCTCACTATCGTTGCGGTCATCATGTTGCCGCTCATGGTCTTTGCGCAACGCAAGGTGGGGCAGGTGCGCGCGCGCATCGCCACCAAGACGCAGGAGTCGCTGAGCGAAATGTCGGCCATCACGCAGGAGGCCTTGAGTGTCAGCGGTATTTTGTTGGCGAAGAGCTTCTCGCAACAGAAGGCCGAAGTCGATCGCTACGACGCCGAGAACCACGTGCAAATGAACCTGCAGGTGCGCCAAGCGATGAGCGGGCAGTGGTTCTTCGCCACCGTACAGATCTTTCTCTCCTCCATTCCGGCCGTCATTTATGTGATGAGCGGATACCTGATCTTGGGAAACGTGCCGGTCACCATCGGAACCGTCGTGGCGTTCACCACCGTTCAGGCCAGGCTGCTGTTCCCCATGATGGGGTTGTTGCGCGTTGCTCTTGACCTCCAAACCTCCCAGTCGCTCTTCGCGCGTATCTTTCAATACCTCGATTTGTCGCCGGCCATTGTGGATGTTCCGGATGCACGTGCCGTTTCACCGGATTTGCTGGGGCGCCTCGAATTTGACGGGGTCGACTTTCGGTATCCCGACACCGAGGCGAAGTCTCGCCCGACGCTGAAGAACATTTCCTTCGTCGTGGAGCCGGGGCAATATGCCGCTTTTGTCGGGCCCTCGGGCTCGGGAAAGACCACAATCTCTTACTTGATCCCACGCATGTATGAGGCGTCGAAAGGCAAGATTCTCTTCGCTGGCGACAACGTGCGGCACCTGCTGCAGGATTCGTTGGTCGACAACATCGGTGTCGTCAGCCAAGAGACCTATCTTTTTCACGCGACCATCGCCGACAACCTTCGGTATGCCAAACCCGATGCCACCGAGGCTGAGCTGGAGGCCGCAGCGAAGGCGGCCAACATCCACAAGACAATCGTGTCGTTTCCCGACGGCTACGACACCATGGTGGGGGAGCGCGGGTACCGTCTCAGCGGCGGCGAAAAGCAACGCATTGCCATTGCCCGCGTGCTGTTGAAGGACCCTGCTGTTCTGGTTCTCGATGAGGCCACCAGTGCTCTTGATACCGTCTCCGAGCGCATCGTGCAGAAGGCCCTCGATGTCGCCGCCCGCAACCGCACCACCATCGCCATCGCGCACCGCCTCTCCACAGTGATTAACGCGGATGTCATCTTTGTCATCGACGGTGGCGAAATTGTGGATCGCGGAACCCACGACGAACTCATCGCGCGCGACGGTGTCTACGCGCGTCTCGTTGCCGAGCAGACCCGCATCACGAGCGCGTAGGAATGCCGATGCCAGAGTCGTCTCGGCCTTCAGGCAAACCTGCGTCGCCACCCTCGTCCACTCCCTTGTCGCGGCCCTCGTCGCTGCCCTCGTCGCTGGGGGCTGTTCTTCGGCGCTACAACGCCGACTTTCTTCTCCTTGGCGTCGCCCTCGTCTGGGGCAGTAGTTATCTCGCAACCAAGGTACTCACCCTCCATGGCAGCGTCTTCGCTATTTTGGCGAGCCGCTTTCTCATCGCATCCGTTGTCATGGTTATCGTGTGGGCGGTTCGCCGTCGCCGGGTGGGGGAGGATCGCCTCGGTCGTCGCGGTCTTCTTGTTGCGGTGACGCTCGGATGCACGCAGGCCATCATCTTGAGCCTGGAAACCTGGGGAGTGAGCCTCACCAGCGCCACGAACGCGGGGCTCATCATCAGCATGACAATCGTGTTCACGCCGGTGCTTGAATCGATCTGGCTGAAACGCTGGTTGCCGCGTCCTTACTTCATTGCCGCCACCGTCGCGGTTGTCGGCGTGGCGCTGCTCGTTTCGGGAGCCGGCTGGCACGCTCCCTCGCTGGGCGACGTGCTCATGCTGGGGGCGGCCATCATCCGGTCTGTTCACGTCACCGCCATGGGACGTCTGACCGCAGGACATCACTACGGTTCGGTCAGCATCACGTTGGTGCAGACGCTGGTGTGCGCGGTGCTTTTCGTTTTGCTGGATGTGCCGGGGCTGGCCTCGGCCTTCACCACCTTTACCGGAGGTGACTGGCTCATCGTGTTGTATCTCGCGGTTGCCTGCACCGTGTTTGCGTTCCTCGTGCAGTTATGGGCGATTCGGCGCACGTCGGCGGCTCGCGTCAGCCTGCTACTGGGAACAGAACCCATTTGGGCTGTGGTCATTGGCGTCAGCCTGGGCGGCGAAGCCCTCGGGTGGCTCGGGTTTGTCGGGGCGGCCCTGATTATTGCGGGCAGTTACCGCTCGCAAGCCATCGAGACGCGGTTCCGTGGGGGAAACGTGCCCCCAGTTGCGGCATCGCTCTAGCAACCTAATTTCATCTAGTGGAATTTAGGGCGGTGGAGTGCCTCTATATCGGGGTTGAGCCTTCGGATGGCGCCCATGACCACCTGTGACCTTTGTCAGCAAAATAGTATGGGGAGCGCGCAACGCAGCGCCCTTGAACAGGAGCGAAGCCCCAACATGGCCGTTACCCCCGATTCACATCCCGCA
>CANEXL010000079.1 GCA_947443745.1 Microbacteriaceae bacterium
AACGACGGTCAACCTGCGTCCCTCCAACGGTGACGGGAAGGCCTGCGTCGAGCGCGGCAACGCGGCCGATGGGTGCTGCCTCGGCACTGGGATAACCTTGTCCAAAAATAATGTCATCGATGCGGTTGGTCTCGATGGCCGTGCGGGCCACCAACTCGCGGATAACGGCAGAGGCGAGGTCTACGGGGGCAACGCCAGCGAACATGCCGCCAAAGCGACCGATAGGCGTGCGAAGAGGCTCGCAGACGACGACTTCCCTCATGATTTCAGTTTCCTTCATGTTTGTGTATCCGTGACGAGCGTTGGCACTCCCACTCTATTTTGAGCAGGCAAGCGGTGTTGTGATTCGCTCAAATTTTGGACACGCACAACGTCCCTATATATAAGGAATGGACGGATCCCAATAATCCGTCCATTCCTTAGGTGCTATGCCGCCGCGGCGGCAAGTTTTCGGAGCTTGTTTCTTCGATCACGCTCGGAGATGAAGCCGAGGAAGTAGTCGAAGAGGACGACAACCAGCAGAAGCACTCCGATGAAGAGTTCCGAAACGAATGCCTTCGTTCCAAGACCTGCCAAGCCCGCGGAGAGAATCGCGATGATCGCGAAACCAAGGAACACGTTCACCATGGTTCCGCGACCACCGGCAAGGCTGATGCCACCGACCAACACGGCAGAAAGTGCACTCACCAGCATGACCTCCAGCGCATCCGGAGCGGCAGAGCCACCCAACGCACTCACGAGGGCGCCACCGACGGCGCCGCAGCCCCCCGAAATACCGAAGGCCACAATCATGCCGCGCTTGTAACGCACGCCGGCGGCAATAGCTTCGTGGCGACCACCACCGAGAGCGTAAAGCTCACGACCCCAGCGAGTGCGGGAAAGAAAGATGCCCAAGCCCACGATGATGACCAGTGCCGCGAGCGACAATGGCGAGAGGAACAGAATCTTGGAACGGAACATGTCCGTTGCCGTGATGTCCTGCACACGAACGGCGAGGCCGTTGAGTACCAGCCACGTCATGCCCCTAATCAGGATGAGCGTGCCGACGGTAAACACGAGGGAGTTGATACCGAGCTTGGCGATTGCCCAGCCCTGCAGCATGCCCAAGAGGATACCGACGACGATGGCGATGAAGACCGCAAACAACAACCCGAGACCTGACAACGAGACCGTGATGGCCCCCGAGAACGCGGCCATCGATGCAATCGACAGATCAAACTCTCCGGCAATCATGGTGACAGCCAGTCCGGCGGCGATGACACCCAAGGGAATCAGTCGCTCGATGGACGTCTCAACGTGAAATTTGGGATTCATTGCATACATGCTGCCGACCACGAGAATCAGCACAACAAACTGCAGAAGGTAACGCTTGAACCAAGCACCGACGGAACTCATCGTGTACCAGCCTTTCGTAGGAGGTGAAGAACGACCACAAGGGCAACAACGATGACACCCAGTACGAAGTACCGTTGGCCTTCGGGAATACTCATCAGGACCATGACTTGGGTAATCGTTGCGATGAACAGGGCGCCGATGGCGGACTTGACGGGTGAACCATCGCCACCGGTAACCGCGGTACCACCGACGAGCACGGCGGCAACAACATCCATTGTCAAACCAGGAAGGTTATCGGCTTGGATCTGGTGCATCTGCGATGTCTGAAGGACAGCGGCAATGCCGATACTCAAGGAGAACGCCGTGAAGGCCCAGATGGTGGTTCCCATTGGGGAAATACCACTGTTGCGTGCGGTGTTCTTGTTGGACCCGAGGAGGTGAACGTTGCGACCGATCAAAGTGTGCTCCGTGAGGAACCACGCTAGCGCAGTGAAAACCACAAAGATGTAGATCGGCAGCGGAATCCCGAAGATTTGGAATGTGGCAAAACCTTCGAGGTTCACGCCCTGGGCCTGAACAACTTCACCTTTGGTAAGAATGGCGATCAGTCCGTAGATGATCGAACCGAATGCCAACGTAACAATGACGGTGTTGAGACCGAGGCCAACGATGAATCCTTGGACGAGGCCGATGACAACAGCCGCGACAATGGCAACGGCGGCAGCCGCGTACATGCTGCCCGTGGCCTGTCCCACCCAGACGTAAATCACACCGGAGAATACCGCCGATGATGTCACGCCAAGCGAGAACAAGTTGCCCGAGAGCGTGACGGCCGTCATTCCCACAGCAACAATGCCGGTGATGGAAGTGAGGAGCAAGATCGAACGAATCGTCTCGAACTTGAAGAATTCAGGAACCGTTGCGCTAGCGACGACGAAGACCAAGACGATCAGAATCGGGAGAGCCCAATTCCGAACGGCATCTGTTCTCCGGCGGACGCTCGAAAGGTCCTGGAATCGAATGGAGATTTTCTCAGTAGTTGTCATGATCCTTAGTCCTCACGGTGCATAACTTCGCGAACGAGGGCAGCCTCAGTCCACTCTTGGACGGGTTTGTTGGCGGTTTGGCTGCCGCGGTAGTAGGTCGCAATCGTGTCAGAAAGACCGAGAATCTCGTTCGTATCTGACGACGTCACGATGACGCCGACCCCGGAGTCACAGAGCAACCGCAGCTGCGCGTAAATCTCTGCGCGAGCGCCGATATCAACGCCTCGGGTTGGTTCCTCCACCAAGAGAACGCGGGGGCGAATTCCCAACCACTTACCGACGGCAACCTTTTGCTGGTTTCCACCAGAGAGGTTTCCGACAAGGGTATTGAGGCGGCTCAAGTCAATGGCGAAGTTGGATGCGCTTCGAGCAGCTTCGCTGTTCTCTTGGGCGCGACTGACGAAGCCCACGCGCGAGACGCGGCGTAGCCATGGGGATGACAGATTGCGGCGAACCGAAATGCCCCCAAAGATTCCGTCTTTCTTGCGGTCGGGTGAGCAATAGGCGATTCCCATAACGATGCCTCGACGACGACCGTGGAGATTAACCGCGGAACCATCCAAGAGCACTTCGCCGGCGAGGACATCCGCGATTCCAGAGATGGCTTTCATAATTTCAGAAACGCCAGACCCGAGTTGTCCCGTCAAGCCCAGAATTTCACCGCGACGAACGGTGAGGTTGATGTCGCCCTTGATGCCGGGAACCTTCAGTCCCCTTGTCTCGAGAACAGGAGCGCCATACTTCTCTGTGCGCTCGGGGTACAGATGGCCGAGCTCGCGACCGATCATCAACGCGACGACCTTGTCTACCGTCAAGTCCTTGACGAGCAAGGGCGGTTCACTGCGTCCGTTGCGGAAGATGGTGACGCGGTCGGCGATTTCGAAGACCTCACCAAGGCGGTGGGTAACGTAGATGACACTGCGGCCTTCAGACGCCAGGCGCTTAACAGCTTCGAGAACTCGAACAATTTCCGCGTCAGAGAGAGCCGCGGTGGGCTCATCGAAGATGACAATCTTCGCGTCCTTTGCCAGAACGCGAGCGATTTCGAGAAGCTGCATTTCTGCGACGGAGAGCGTGTCGACGGAGCGACGAGGGTCAATGTCTTCGAGGCCGACGCGCGCAAGGATAAGTTTCGCTTGGTCATTCAGCTTCTGAGGGCTCCACCACGCTGGGGCATTGCTCTGGCCGAGAACAAGATTCTCAGCGACAGACATCGTTCCTACGGTGCTGAACTCCTGCTGGACAACAGCGATACCAGCTGTCTGGGAGGCGCGAACGCTGGACAGGAGAACCGGCTCACCGTCGATCGTAATCTGGCCGGTGTCGGGGATGATGAGGCCGGAAATGACCTTAACGATTGTGCTCTTGCCGGCACCATTCTCTCCAAGGAGAGCCATGACTTCACCAGGCTTGAGTTCGAAGTTCACGTCTGCGAGCGCGTTGACCGCACCGTATGACTTTGTAATGCCCGTTGCCTTGAGGCGGTAGGGGGCTTCAGTATTCACGCGATCCTCCACGCTGAGTATGGGTGTTCATTGAGGTGCTCCGAGATAAACATTGCCGACCGGGATCTTGGAGAACCAAGATCCCGGCCGCAATCTCATCGATTCAAGAATCGATCTCTGTCGTACTACTTGCTGGCTGCGTCACCCATGAGAGCGAAGAAGTCCCAGCCCCAGATCTTGAAGGATCCGATGTTGGCTGCCGTAACGCTGGGGTTCATCATGAACGTGTGGCGTGTTGGAGCAGTCATGGTGAGAGCAGGCTTCGCGGCGTCTGAAGCGATGGTGACTGTTCCGTCAACCGAGCTTCCCGTTGCGAGGTACTGCGCAACAACGTCAACGATGAGAGTTCCTTCGATGACAGGAGACTGGAGAACATCGGACGTGATCTTGCCAGACTGAAGGTTAGCCATCGAACCCGATGACGTTCCCGTCGTCAAGAAGACATCCTTACCGGGGGTGAGACCATTTTGCTCAGCAGCTTGGACAACACCGTTACCCATGTCGTTGGTCTGCACGGCGATGATGTCGATACCAGCCGAGAGGTACTTGGGGATGGCTGTGCTTGCAGCGGTGAACGCGCCCTGTGCGTCGAACGTCTTCGCGCCCTCAACACCGAGCATGTTGACCTTGCCCTTGACGACTGCCTGGAAGGCGGTGTCGCGGTCAACGCCGGCCGAGTAGTCGCCCGAACCGAGCTGGATTTCCAGAACGTTGGGGAGACCGCCGGGGCCGTGGAACTTGTAGCCTGCCTTGGTCAAGGTGTCTATCTGGGTCAGGGTGTCCTTACCGGTCTGGTCACCAATACCGAGGTCGGATACGCCAGCGTAACCAATCTTGATGAAGGGGTCAGATGCGGGGTCGATCAGCTGGTTCCACTGGAGAACAGGAGCAACCTCAGAGAGTGCACGGATGGATGCTGTTGCGTTCTTAGCCGATACGGGCCAGATCATGACGGCAGCAGCCTTCTCGCCTGTCGCAATCCATTCCTGGATCTGCTGGTCTTCTTCGGTCTGGTCCCAGTTGTTCTCAACGATGCTGGAGGTGAAGCCCTGAGCCTTTGCCTCTGCTGCTGCGGCCTTCGCTGCAGCGGCAAGGTAAACGTTCGAGGTGGAAGGCATGAAGATCTTGAGGAGGGCACCCTTGCCGTCAAGTGATCCCGTGCCAGAGGCTGCGCTGGTTGCGTCGGAGCTGGAAGAGCCTCCGCTGCAGGCGGTCATGGTGATGGCAAGGCCGGCAACGGCAACAACGGCCACCGCGGTCTTCCACATGTCCTTTTTGTTGAATCCCATAATGATTTAACTCCTTGGTTTATTGTCAGCCGCACTTAACATTCGGCATGGACCGAGTGGTGCTACAGATGAGGGGGGTCTCATCGCACATCAACGAGAAACCAAGAGGGACGCACTTTCGTGCGAACAGCCCTGGCATCGTTGACAGACGTGACTGTAAATACATAGTGATATCTTTTGCCCGCGCCCTCGAATCACTTGTTCAAAATTCGAACACGTTTTATCAAATCGAGACCGAAATTCTTTTGTCGGAGTGCGTGTTTACTGCAGAAAAGCGCCCAGTTCCACAAAGGGAACTGGGCGCTTTTTCATCCTTTTTTATCAGGATGTTGCACTGCAGTAACTAGGGGTGCACAAGAATCTTGACGTGCTCTTCCTTGTTGTTGATGAGCTGATCGATGCCCTTTTCAATGACATCTTCAGCACCAATGCGGGCCGTGATGTACTGCTCAACGTTGCTGAGTTTTCCCTCTTGCAGGAGCTTGATGACGGCAGCGTGGTCGTTGCAGTAGGCCAGTGTTCCCATGAGGTTCACCTCGCGAGCGACGAGACCAAAGAGATCGATTTCGGCCTTGCGGCTCCAAATCGAGATGTTGACGACGTTTCCGCCGGTCTTGGTCACATCGATGGCCGTCTGAAGTGCGGGAGATGCGCCAACGGCTTCGAACGCCACGTCGACGCCGCGGCCGCCGGTCAGTTCGTGAATCTTGGCAACAGCGTTTTCCTGCGTCGGGTCGATCACGAGGGTCGAGCCGGAAGCCTTCGCCTTTTCCTTGCGGATGGAGGAGATCTCCACGTTGTAGACCGTCTCGACGCCAATGGCCTTGAGGATGGCGGTTACGAAGAGGCCGATGGGACCAGCACCAATGACGGCGGCCGTCTGGCCAGCCTTGACGCCGGAACGAACGATGGCGTGGTGAGCAACAGCGAGAGGCTCGACGAGAGCGCCGACCTCGGTGGAGAGGTCACCGAGTGGGTGAACGAAACGCTCTTCAGCGACACAGAACTCGGCGAATCCACCACTACCGGCAGACAAACCAAGGAAGGCTGCCGACGTGCAGATGTTGTAACGACCGTCAAGACAGAATTCGCATTTGTTGCACACGACGTAGGGCTCAACAGAGACGCGGTCGCCCACCTTGACCTTGGTGACGCCGTCACCAATTTCGGAGACAACTCCGGCAATCTCGTGACCGAGAACGATGGGGAGGCTCTGGCCAGTCAGCGGGTGCGTGACACCGGGAGCTGGGCAGAACATGGGGCCATCGTCGTATTCGTGAAGGTCGGTTCCGCAGATACCGGTCCACTCGTTTCGAACCTTGACGTAGCCAGCCTTGACCTCGGGCTCAGGAATCTCTTCCGTGCGGATGTCGTGCTTGCCGTAATAGCGCGTAGCTTTCATTGCTTTCATCTCCTTTGATAATTGCCGTTGGCCCTCGCGAGAAATGCGCAGGCAAAAGGGCCACCTAAATCTGTGAACCGCAGTGCATGGACACGCGGAACACCTAAATGGTAACGAGCAGTGTTGAGCTAACTGGATGAGGTGTTCAGGGCTTGCACACTCAGCTCACCGCGTGAACATCTCGAGTTGCCCTTTTGCCCGCGCAGGTTTTGAAAGGGGCTTTATCGTTAGCGAGAATAGTCGAAAAAACCCTTGCCGGACTTGCGCCCCAGCTCGCCGCGCGCGACCATATCGCGAAGAATCTGAGGTGGCGCAAAGCGCTCCCCCAAGTGCTCTTCGAGGTATTCGGCGATGTGGAGTCGAACGTCGAGACCCACGAGGTCTGTCGTCTTGAGGGGTCCGGTTGCGTGGCGGTAGCCCAAGACCATGGCGTTATCGATGTCTTCGGCACTCGCGACGCCTTCTTCAAGCATGCGCATGGCTTCGAGTGCAATGGCGACTCCCAGACGTGAACTGGCAAAGCCCGGGGCATCGTTGACGACAATGGGGGTTTTTCCCAGGCCACGAACCCAGGTCGAGGCGAGGGCTGCGAGTTCAGCCGACGTCTGCGGTGCGAGCACGACCTCGACGAGCGACGATAGGGGAACGGGATTAAAGAAATGGAGTCCACAGAATTGCTCGGGGTACTTCAATTCTTCGGCAATCTGCGTAATCGAAAGCGAGGAGGTGTTTGTCGTCAACCAGGCCAAGGCGCTGAGGTTCTGCTCCACCCGCGTCAGCGCGGAGACTTTGAGCCCGAAGTCCTCCGGGACTGCCTCGACGACGAGGTCCACCACGCCAAACGACGCATAGTCCGTTGAGAATTCAATGCGCGCGAGAGCCTCCGCGACATCAAAGCCAAATTTTTCGGAAGCTTTTGTCACACTGGCATGGACGCGACCACGGGCCGACTCGACCGAGTCGTCATCGCGTTCGACAAGGACGACGTTCGCGCCCGCTACGAGGAATGCGTGAGCAATTCCTGCTCCCATCGTGCCTCCGCCAAGAACCCCAACTTCCGCGGGAACGACTCCAGAATTTTCCGAGATTGCCAACGCCTATTTTCCATTCTTTTTGTTAAGGAACGCATCCATGCGGGTGAACTTCTCTGGCGATTCAAACAGGATCGCTTGGGCGAGTTCTTCGACGAGGGGATGCGATTCGCGGGGGGCGTGCATGACCCTCTTGGTCAGACGAACCGCCAGAGGATCCTGAATGGAGATTCGAGTCGCCAACGCAATGGCGGCGTCGATGAGGAGTTCGGGCTCATGAATCCCCGTGATGAGGTGCAACGCGAGGGCCTCCTCTGCATTCAACACTCGGCCTGCCAAGAGGATCTCTTTTGCCACGGGCTCGCCGACGAGTTCGATGAGGCGCCAGGTCGCACCGGCGGCAGCCATGATGCCCAGGCCCGTCTCCGGATTCCCTATGCGAATGCGCGGTGTGCCCAGGCGGAAGTCGGCTGCGAAGGCAAGTTCCGCTCCTCCGCCTAACGCAAAACCGTCGATGGCGGCAATGACGGGCATCGGGAGAGCCGCGATTCGGCGAAAAATAGTGGAGTTGATTCCGCGCAGGGCATCCGTATTGCGACGCTCACGCAACTGCGAGATGTCGGCGCCGGAAGCGAATATTGCCCCCTTCTCGGTTTCGCATCCTGTGATGATGAGAATCTT
>CANEXL010000080.1 GCA_947443745.1 Microbacteriaceae bacterium
CGCGTGTCAGAGCGGCCGCGGGGTCGCTCCCACCGGCAGCAATGATCGGCGCCGTGACCGCGGGGCTCGGGCCGTGCGCGGTTGCCCGCAACGTGACCAGCTCTTGCTCCGCGTTCAACAGGAACGAGAAGAGGCGCTCGTGCTCAGCATCGAATGTGCTCCGAAGGGCATCGACACCGGCACCCTTGCCGTCGAACGTTGCGATGTCAATCACGACGGGGATCTCAAACCCTTGACCGTGGTAACGCAGGTCAGCGGAGTAGGTGATCGACTGGTCGGCCAGAGGAATGCCTTCGTCGGTGAGGAGTTGACGTGCGCTGTTGGCAAGCTCAGTGAGCATGTCCGTAAACATGGCGTCGCTGAGTTCGCTGAAGCGACGGATGAGCGTGCGCGCCGATTCGTTGCGCAAGTTCGTGGTCGCGTCACCGTAGGCGCACAGAACACCGGGCGATGGTGGAATGATGACGGGCCAGGCGCCCGTCAAGATTCCCAGCGCGTTGGCGTGGAGGGGACCAGCGCCACCGAATGCCACCAACGCGAAGTCGCGAGGGTCGAAGCCCTGCTGAACAGAGACGAGGCGAAGAGCACCCAGCATGTTCTCGTTCACGATGTTGATGATGCCCTCTGCCGCTTGGTGCACGGTCGACAGCGAGGTTGCGTCGGTGATGCGCTGAACGGCAACCGTCGACGCAGCGCGGTCGAGGGTAATTTCTCCACCGGCCAAGTCGGAGGGAAGGTATCCCAAAACAACGTTGGCGTCGGTCACGGTTGGCTCGATGCCGCCGTTTCCATACGCTGCGGGGCCAGGAGCAGCACCGGCGCTTTGGGGTCCCACGCGCAATGCTTGGGTGAGCTGAGGAACGTGGGCGATCGATCCGCCACCGGCTCCAACGGTGCGAACGTCAACCGAGGTTGCGCGCACCTTCAGGTCGCCAACGGTCGTCTCGCGACCGATGCGGGGCTTGAGATCTTGCACGAGAGCGACGTCGGTGGAGGTGCCACCCATGTCGACGGTCAAGAAGTCGCGGTAACCGGTTTGCTCGGCAATCCACGCAGCGCCCGTTACTCCACCGGCAGGACCGGACAAAAGAAGGGAAACGGGGTTGTCGGCGGCTGCGCTGGCGGCAACAAGGCCACCGTCACTGCGGAGCATGAAGAGCTTGCCGTTCATCTCTGCCTCGGCCAGACGCTTCTCAAGGTTGTCCACGTAGAGATTTACTTGAGGCTGCACGTAGGCGTTGGCCACGGTCGTGATGGTGCGCTCGTACTCGCGAAGTTCGGGGAGAACCGTCGACGAAAGGGAGACGGCCATACCGGGAAGAATCTCCGCGGCAATTTCGGCGATGCGCTTCTCGTGAGCCGCGTTGGTGTACGAGTTGATCAAGCTGATGCTGAGGGCTTCAATGCCCTGTTCCTTGAGCTTGGTCAGCTGAACCCGCACGTCGGCCTCATCAAGAGCCGTGACGATTTCGCCCTGGCTACCAATGCGCTCGATGACCTCAACGGTGTCTTCGAGCGACGCGAGAGGCTCGGGCTTGGGCCAGATAATCCAGCCGGCGAGACCACCGGGAACGAAGGAACGCGCGATCTGCAATACCTGACGGAAGCCGTGGGTCGTGACGAGACCAACTCGGGCACCTTTGCCTTCGAGGATGGCGTTGGTGGCAACGGTGGTTCCGTGAAGGATGTCGCCCACTTGATCAAGGGTGATGCCGGCTTCTTTGCAGGCTCGTTCAATACCACGGAGCATTCCGATGGATTGATCGTGGGGGGTGGAAGCTGTTTTTGCTCTGAACGTTTCTCCTGTTTCTTCGTTCATGAGCAGGATGTCGGTGAACGTGCCACCGACATCAACGCCGATTCGGTATGTCATGTGATCTCCTTAAATGACGCCAGCGGAGCGAAGCTCTGACATTGTGTCATCACTCATGCCCAACAGGCCTTGGTAGATTTCTTGGTTGTGCTGCCCCAAAGTGGGCCCTACATGTCTAACTTTTCCGGGGGTTGCAGAGAGGCGAGGAAAAACATTTTGCATCGGGAACTCGCCAAGTTCCGGGTGGATCAATTTCACGATGGCTTCCCGGGAAGCAAAGTGAGGGTCTGAGAACATGTCCTTCGCCCGAAAAATTCTTCCGGCGGGGACACCCCCTGTGTTCAAAAGTTCGAGGACGTCATCCGCGTCCAAGGTTGAAGACCATTCGGCGATGAGGCCGTCGAGCTTCTCCATGTTTTTGCCGCGCGCGCCATGCGTCTTGTACTCGGCGTCGTCGGCCATCTCAGGCTTTCCCATAACAGCGGCCAAGCGGCGGAAGACCGTGTCTTGATTCGCCGCAATGAGCACCATTTCACCGTCCGCCGTGGGATACACGTTGCTGGGAGCGATGCCTGGGAGTGTCGAACCCGTGCGCTTACGTTCATAACCGCCCAGCTGCCATTCAGGAAGCATGGACTCCATCAGGGCCAAAACGGCCTCATAGATAGCGGAGTCAACAACCTGTCCCTTGCCGGAGCGGTGGCGCGAGTGCAGCGCAACCAAGGTCCCTAACGTGGCAAACATTGCCGCGAGTGAGTCTCCCAAGGAAACACCCGTGCGTGCCGGTGGACGGTCGGGAGCTCCTGTGATGTTGCGGATTCCGCCCATCGCTTCACCGATGGCGCCATAGCCGGCGCGCTGAGAATAGGGGCCGGTCTGGCCATATCCCGTGACGCGCGTCACGATGAGGCGGGGGTTGATCTTCCAGAGCTCCTCGGGCGACAGGCCCCAGCGCTCCAGTGTTCCGGGGCGAAAGTTCTCAATGAGAACATCCGCCGTGGCGATGAGGTCGCGCAGAATCTTCTGACCCTCGGGAGTGCGGAGGTTTGCGGTGATGGATTTCTTATTCCGGGACACAACGGGCCACCACAGGGAAACCCCGAGCGGCTTATCCTGACCCCACTGCCTCAAGGGATCTCCCTTTTCGGGGTCTTCCACCTTGATAACTTCTGCCCCAAAGTCGCCTAAAAGCTGACCACAAAAAGGGCCCGCGATGAGGGAGCCCAGCTCGATGACACGCAAATCGTCCAAGGGGAAAATCTGTTGCTCTGTCATTTAGGCCTCAGTATCGTATACATTTGCATGGCAGCAGGAATGCTTCTTTGCTCCCTGTGACGCTAGCCTAAAGACATTCCCCGGCTGGAGTCAAGCAACTTTTAGCCAAATTGCATACATTTTTTGAATATCCGTATTTTTTGCACTCGACAGGCTTCCGGAAGGATACTGACGGAAACCACCTGCCGTGAAGAACCTTCGAGCGAAAGAGTAAAAATGCCTGATTACAACACGTCACTGCCTCTCGATACTGACTATTACGCCACTTTTAGCGATGCCTCCGATGAAGACAAAGCCTTCTGGGCGAAGGCGCGCGAGTTCGCCACGTCATCGCTCGATGAGCTCACCGAGGCGTGGGATAAGGGCGAGTATCCGCTTCATCTCGTGCGGCGCATGGGTGAACTCGACATTTTGACCGACGGGGTCGAAGGCCCAGGCCTCACGTCCATGTCTCCCCTCGCTGCCGGGCTTGTCAACATGGAAATCTCCCGAGGGGACGGCTCGATGGGAACCGTCATTGCCGTTCAAGGCGGACTCGCGCTTCGCAGCATCGCCTTCTACGGGAGCGCCGAACAAAAGGCCCAGTGGTTGGTTCCGATCGCCCGTGCCGAAAAGATTGCCGCTTTTGCTCTCACCGAGCCCGACCACGGATCCGACTCAGTGGGCCTCGCAACAACCGCTCACAAGGTCGACGGCGGCTGGCTCATCAATGGCGAGAAGATGTGGATTGGCAACGGATCTGTCGGTGACATCACCGTCGTCTGGGCTCGTGATGACGACGATAACGTTCGTGGCTTCTTGGTGCCGCAGGATGCCGAGGGCTATCACGGCGTCACCATGACCGGTAAGGGGTCGCTGCGGGCCATCCATCAGGCCAGAATCACCTTCACTGATGTCTTCGTGCCCGAGGATGCCATCTTGCCCGGCGCCAAGAATTTCCGGGATACCGGCAAGGTTCTCCACGCCACCCGCACCGGCGTTGCCTGGTCGGCTCTCGGCCACGCGACGGCGGTTTTCGAAGCAGCGCTCAGCTACTCCACCCAGCGAGTTCAGTTCGGCAAGAAGCTCGCCGGCTTCCAGATCGTTCAAGAACGCCTGGCCAGCATGCTGTCCCAACTCACCGCGATGCAGTTGTATTGTGTACAACTTGCCCGCCTCGACGCAGCGGGAACGCTCACGCCGACTCAGGCTTCCTTGGGCAAGTTTCACAACACGCGAACGGCACGCAGCATTGCCGCCATGGCGCGCGACATGCTCGGTGGCAATGGCATCCTTCTCGAAAACCACGTCATCCAGCACATGGCGGACATCGAATCCATCCACACGTATGAGGGCACCGAGAGCATTCAAGCGCTTCTCATCGCGCGTGACCTCACCGGCGTGAGTGCCTTTAGCTAAGTCTCGAGAGGGAGTAATGTCTGAAACCATGCAGACTCTGGCAGGAAAAAAGGCCCTCATCACCGGTGGCGCCGGAGGAATTGGCGCGGCGTGCGGCCGTGCCCTCTCTGAGCAAGGAGCTCACGTTGTCGTGGCCGACCGCGATGGACAAGCGGCTCGGCTTCTCGCGGCGGAAATAGGTGGCGAGGCCTGGGAGGTTGACCTCCTCGATGTCGCCGCGCTGGAGACGCTGAAGCTGGACGTGGACATTCTCGTGAATAACGCCGGCATCCAGCGGGTCAACCCCATCGAAACGTTCGAGCCGAGCGACTTTCGGCTCATGCTGTCGCTCATGGTGGAGGTGCCGTTTTTGCTCGTACGCGCCACTTTGCCCCACATGTACGAGCAGGGCTACGGGCGCATCATCAACATTTCCTCCATTCATGGATTGCGAGCTTCCGCCTTCAAAGCGGCCTACGTGACCGCAAAACACGGGCTCGAAGGCTTCTCGAAAGTGACCGCCTTAGAGGGTGGACCCCACGGTGTGACCAGCAATTGCGTGAACCCCGGCTACGTTCGAACTCCGCTGGTTGAATCGCAAATTGCGGATCAGGCAGCCACGCACGGCATCGCTGTCGAGGATGTTGTGAACGACATCCTGCTGGAGAAGAACGTGCTGAAGCGCCTCATCGAACCCAGCGAAGTTGCTGGCCTCGTTTCTTTTCTCGCGTCGCCCGCGGCCGCCATGGTCACCGGGGCGTCCTACGTGATGGATGGCGGCTGGACGACGTAGCTCGCGGGACTAGAACGTGGCGGATGCCGCGTCGAGCAGAGCGATTTCCGCGGCAGTGAGCTCGAGGGTGGCGCTCGCGAGAAGTGCGGGGAGTTGCTGAACCACGCGGGCGCTAGCGATGGGGGCGACCACGCCGGGGCGTGAGCGCAACCACGCGAGCGAGACGGAAGCGACGGCAACGTTGTGCGTTGCGGCGATTTCGTCGAGCACGGCGACAACACCGAAGCCCTCGGGGGTGAGGTAGGTGGCGACGCCAGCGCCGCGGGCAACACCTTCGGCATCGGCGGCCGAGTGGTACTTGCCAGTCAGGAACCCGCTGGCGAGCCCATAGTAGGGAACGACGCCCAGGCCGAACTCGAGCACGGTGGCCATCAGGTCACTCTCGTACTCGTGGCGGAAGACGAGGTTGTAGTGGGGCTGAACGGCGACGGGGCGAGGAGCGCCCTGATCGTCGGCCTCGGCCATCCATTCCCGAATGCGCGCTCCCGAATAGTTCGAGAGGGCAATGTTGCGCACCTTGCCCGCGACGACAAGCTCGTGAAAAGCAGCGACACTTTCGGCAATGGGCGTCTCGGCGTCATCGGCGTGCGCGTAGTAAAGGTCGATGTAGTCGATGCCCAGACGCTTCAGCGATGCCTCGGCACCCCCCGCGATGGACGCGGCAGAGAGCCCCGAGAACGGTGGGAGCTTGCTGACCTTGGTCGCAACGATGATGTCGGCGCGGTTGTTGCGGGCGCGCATCCAGTCACCCAGAATGCTCTCGGATTCACCGCCGACGTTGCCAGGCTTCCACGCCGAGTACACATCAGCGCTATCGACGAAGTTGCCTCCGCCGGCCACAAACGCATCGAGAACGGCCATCGACTCGGGAGCATCTGATGTCCAGCCGAAGGTGTTACCGCCGAGGGCTAGGGGGAAGACGTCGAGGTTTGAGGTTCCGATGTTCGTCATGGTGACTCCTTATGGGGCGATCTGTGGGGGCGAGTTATTCGCAGACTCAGCAGAGAACGTCGCGGAGTCAGTCTGCATTCCCCGCACCTCATTGCGCGACCCTCATTGCGCGACCCTCATTCCCTGCCTCCCAGAGGTCGGCTCACAGGGGCCGACTCTAAGACGTCGTCGCGATAACGTCGAGCTCCACGAGAAGCTCGGGCAGGGCGAGGGCGTTGACCCCGACGGTGGTGTCGGCCGGCCAGGGTGCCGCGAAGTATTTCTCGCGCAACGCGAGAACCTTGTCGAAATGGGCCATGTCCGTCAGGTAAATCGTGATTTTGAAGATGCGATCAATGCCGGATCCGGCCGCCGTGAGGGCGCGGTCAATATTCGTCATTGCCTGCGTGATCTGCGCATCGATGTCACCCGCTCCGACAATCTCCCCCGCATCGTTGATGCTGGCTTGTCCAGAGAGAAAGACCAGATTGCCCACCACATGGCCTTGGCCAATCATGTACGGCAAAAACGGGTCGGGGGAAACCTGGATGGGCGTTGTTCCAACTGTCATGGTTTAGATGTTATGGGGCGAGGCCCTCTGCTTCCCGCTTCGCCGCACGCTTCGCCTCACGCTTAGCCTTGTTCTTCTCGCGCTTGCCTTCAACGAGGAAGTACAGCACGGGAAGCACGATGAGCGTCAGAATTGTCGACGACAGGAGTCCGCCAATCACCACGATGGCGAGCGGCTGCGAGATGAATCCACCCGAACCGGTGAGGCCCATGGCCAAGGGCACGAGCGCGAAGATCGTGGCCAAAGCCGTCATCAAGATCGGGCGCAGACGTCGGCGGCCACCCTCAATGAGGGCATCGCGAACGTTCAGCCCCTTGGTGCGGTACTGGTTCACGAGGTCAATGAGCACGATGGCGTTCGTCACGACGATACCGATGAGCAGGAGCACACCGATGATCGAGGGGACACCCAGCGGGATGCCGGTGATGACCTGCAGTGCAATGGCACCGGTCGCCGCGAACGGCACCGAGACGAGCAACAGCAGGGGCTGCAGCAGCGACCCGAACGTGGCCACCATGACGATGTACACGACCAGGATGGCAATCAGCAGCGCGATGCCAAGCTGACTGAACGCGGCCTGCTGGTCAGACGTTGCACCACCGAGCTTGGCGTTGGCGCCGGCGGGAAGCTGAATCGCATCCACAGATTTCTGCACGGCCGCACTGGCGGTTCCCAGGTCAGAAGACTTGGGGCTCACCGTGACGGTGGCACTGCGCGCACCCTTGATGGTCGTTATCGTCGCGGGGCCATCGGTCACGGAAACCGTGGCCAACGAGTCCAGCGAGACCAGACCGGCGGGGGTTGGAATCTCCAGGGCGGCGAGCGCTGCCTGCGTTGCCGGCGGGTTCTCGGTCGAGATGTAGATGCGCACGACGGTGCCTTCGATGACAACCGAACCGGAGTCGGTGGGGCGCATCACCTGCGAGACGAGACCGCCGAGGGCAACCTCGGAGTACCCGGCCTGCGCGGCCTTGTCGCGGTTCACGATGACCGAGATAAAGGGACGCGACGCGGTCAAGTCACTCGAGACCTGATCGACCGAGGAGAGTCCCTGCATGGCGGCCACGATGGCATCCGAGGCACCCTTCAGTGACTCCTGGGTAGGAGCCTGAATCTCGACCTTAATGTCGCTGCCGGCACCAAAGCCGCTCTGCGATCCGATCGTAATCGTCTTGATATCGGTGACGGATGCCAACCGCGTGCGCACGTCATCCTGAATGGCGGTCTGATCGGCCTTGGCATCGGTGGTGACCGAGTACGTGATTGACCCGTCGCCGCCGCCCACGAACGCATCGCGCAGCGCGGAGCCCGAGGAGCCAATCGACAGCTGAACCGTCGTGACCCCGGGGGTTCCGATCAGCGACTTCTCAACCGTGGAGGCAAAGGTGTCTTGCGCGGCCAAGCTCGTGCCGGAGGCGATGGTCTGGCTCACGGTGAAGGTGTTCTGGCCGGAGGATCCGAGGAAGTTGGTC
>CANEXL010000081.1 GCA_947443745.1 Microbacteriaceae bacterium
TCACTGCCTCTGTCACTGCCTCTGTCACTGCCTCTGTCACTGCCTCTGTCACTGCCTCTGTCACTGCCTCTGTCACTGCCTCTGTCACCGGCACTGGCGAGACGCTGGCCCCTGCAGATTTCTCGACTCCTGAAGATTCCTCGGCAACTTTGGCCACTTCTTCGCCTTCGGCAACTTCGGCAACTTCGGCTCCTGTCGCAAACGTGACGCTGCTGGAGCGTGGGAGTCAGTCAGCAGAGTGGGCCGCGGTTGCCCGCACTCTTCGCGAACATCATGTCTTTGGGGGGGTCCCGTATTCACGCATGGCCGTCGTCGTGCGAAATGGCGGTCTCATTTCGCCTTTAGCCCGCGCGCTCGCGGTGAATGAAGTGCCCAGTCGCACGCTCGTCTCTGACCGCTCGCTGCGGGATCAGCCTGTCGTCCGGGCGCTCATTTCCGTCGTTGACGTTGCGGTCGGCCGAACGCCATTGAGTGCTGGCGTGGCGAGTGACCTTCTCCTCAGCTCACTCGGGGGTTTGACCGTTCTCGACCTGCGGCGCCTTCGGCTGTCGTTACGCCACGAAGAATTGTCCAACGGCGGTTCACGAACGGGAGAAGAACTCCTTCCGGATTCGATTGGTGACGTCGGGCGCCTCGCCACCATTGATTCGAGACCGGCGCGCCGGGCTGCCCGCTTTGCTCAGATTCTGGCTGACGTGGGCGTGTTGGCTTCCCTCGGCGGGTCCATCGAAGAGTTGCTGTGGAGCGTGTGGGACGCCAGCAAGCTCGCGGAAGTCTGGGCGGCCGACGCTCTGGGGTCAGGGCTTGTTGCCGACGACGCCCATCGAAATCTCGACAGTGTGATGGCCCTCTTCACCTCGGCGAAACGTTTTGTCGAAAGAGAGCCGGATCGTCCCGCCGTTGATTTTATTGTCGAGCTCCTCGCAGCCGACATTCCAGAAGACACCTTGGCGCCTCAGGCTCAGGCTCCTTCTGTCTTGGTTTGTACGCCGTCGGCCGTCGTCGGAGCGGAATACGACGTTGTCGTTGTAGCGTCCGTGCAAGAGGGGCTGTGGCCGAACCTGCGTTTGCGTGGTTCACTGCTGCATCCTCAAGATATTGCGACCGAGCAATCTGGCGGCCTCCAAGAAAATGTCGACGCCCGCAAGCAGGTCGTCGAAGACGAACTTCGAATGTTTGCGCTGGCACTCTCGCGAGCACGATCCCATGTCATCATTTCTGCAACTCGTGACGACGATGCCCAACCGTCTCCCTTTTACCGCCTGCTCGTAGCGCTCAGCGAAAAGGCCACGGAGAAGGCCGCGGATAAGGCCATGGAAAGGGCCACGGATAAGGCGCGAGAGACGGCAACGGGGTCGGGACCGAATTCGGTCGCCAAATCAGCAGCGGAATCAGCAGCGGAATCAACAGCCGAATCAACAGCCGAGGATCGCGAGTGGCGATTGGACCTTCCGGGGAGGCGAGAAATTCCCTTGTCGCTGCGGGGATTGGTGGGAGCCCTTCGTCGATCCTTGACCGACCGGGGCCCTGTTACCGACGATGAGGCTCGCCCCGTCAGCGCGGCGCTCGCCGCTCTGGCCAACGCCGAGGTTCCCGGCGCGAGCCCCGACGAGTGGTTCGGGCTCCTCGGCCCGTCAACGACGAAACCACTGGTCGACTTTGATGAGGATCCGACCGCGTTGGTCAATGTCTCGCCGTCAAAACTTGAAGCGTGGGAAAAAAATCAACTTGGCTGGTTTATCTCATCGACGATTGGCAGCCAGTCGAGCGCCGCAATGGGTGTCGGCTCGCTCTTCCACAGCGTCATCGAAGCCGTCGGGGAGAAAAAGATAACCGCCCTTTCGCCCGACGCCCTCTGGGAACCCATTGGCCAGCGGTGGCACGAATTATCGTTCGAAGCTCCGTGGGAGTCAATTCGTGAACAGCATCGTGCGTTTAAAATGGTGGGTGCTCTCTCGTCTTATCTTCAAGAATTTACAGATTCGGGAGCGGACGTCATCGCTGTTGAGTGCGAATTTACGGTTCCTCTGGGCCATGCTCGTCTCCACGGCTTCATCGACAGGGTAGAAAAAGATCGTGACGGAAACATCGTGATTGTCGATCTGAAAACGGGCGCCGTTCCCAGCGGAACTACTGCGGAGGATCACGCCCAACTGCGCTGCTATCAGTTCGCTTTGGTCAACGATGGCGTTGACGATGTGGAGTCCGGATCACGCTCGGGTGGCGCACGATTGCTGTACCTGAGAGGAAAAGAAAAAACAGCCTCAGCCCAAGCCGTTGAGCGAGCGCAGAGTGCGGATCAGCCCTACACGTACAAAGTTCTTAACCAAGCTCCCTTGAGCCATGAACCTGATGACAACGGAAGAGACCCCATCACAGAAATGGAAGCGCGTCTCGAAGAAGCTGCCGTGGGAATGGCGGGCGGCTCCTTCACCGCCGTCGTCTACACGCGTGAAGAACGCGGCGAATACGATTCAAAGTACGAGAGCCGCATCCACGTCATCAAGGCGGTCTCAGCATGACCAATGAACGCGGTCCTGCGACCAAAATTTCCGCGAAAGAGATTGCGGCCCAATTGGGGTCACCTACTCCCACCGATGAACAAGTTCTGATCATCGAGGCTCCTCTCACGTCGAGCATCGTCATCGCCGCGGCCGGTAGCGGCAAAACCGAAACCATGGCAAACCGTGTGGTGTGGCTGGTCGCCAACAGCATGGTCACGATTGACCAAGTCATCGGCATGACTTTCACGCGCAAGGCGGCCGGTGAACTTGCCGAACGTATCCGCCAACGCCTGGCCGGTCTCGCAGCGAAGGGGCTCATGCCCCCCGCCGCTGATTCTGAGGACGGGTTCAGCGATATGTTCGGCGCCAGCGTGACAACCTATAACGCCTTCGCGAACCGTATCTTTACCGAAAATGCTCACCTGATTGGGCGTGATTCAGAGGCCAACGTGATGAGCGACGCATCCGCGTGGCAGCTGGCTCGACGGGTTGCGCGTGACGGTGCCGCAACTGAGATCGCCGATCTTGACCATCGCCTCGATGACGTCACGAAAGCTGTTCTTTCACTGAGTCGCGCCATGAATGACAACCTCACCACCCCGCAGCAGGTTCTCGATCTTGCGGCAGAGTTACGCCGGGAGTTGCCGGCAGATTTGCCCATCAGCACAAACCCCAAAAGCCGGGCAAAAAACCCCAAGGACTCTTTCCTCAAGGGCCGCAACGTCAGCGCCGCTCTGCCCGTTTTGGTGGCTCTCGCGCAGAGTTACGACAGCGAAAAGCGCCGCCGTGGTCTCATTGAATTTAGTGACCAGGTCGCGTTGGCATACAAGATTTGTGACTCTTTTGAATCCGTGGCGAGCACTCTGCGCTCTAATTACAAGGTGGTTCTTCTCGACGAGTACCAAGACACCTCTGTCGTGCAAGCCAGACTGCTGGCAAAGATCTTCAAGACGGTGGCGGTCACGGCGGTTGGCGATCCCAACCAAGCTATCTACGGGTGGCGTGGTGCGAGCGCATCCAGCATGCACACCGAGAAGTTCTTTAGCGACTTCGGTGCCGGCGACGGCTCGAAGACAGTTTTTGCACTGCCCCACAGCTGGCGCAACCCACAAGTGGTCCTTGATGCCGCCAACACTGTTGCTCGCGGATTGCTCTCAAAAGCGGCAGAAGGCCGCGAGGGGATTGAGGGGATTGACGTCAGCGCCACAGTGGTGAGCGAACTGAAACTGGGGGATACGCGCAAAACGGGAACCCTCACCGTCGAATACGCCCTCACCGTTGAAGCTGAGGCTCACGCGGTCGCCCAATGGTTTGTTCAGCAATTCGCAACCTGGAAAGCGTGCCCCGGTGACAAAGCCCCGCGGCCGACGGCAGCGTTGCTCACTCGGCGAATCGCGGATCTCGAACCGTTCAAACAGGCGCTTGACGCCCAGGGTGTGCGGTATCACGTCGTGGGACTCGGCGGTTTGCTCGAGGAGCCGCTCATTGTTGACCTTGTGAGCGCACTAAGGGTGATGCACGATGCAACGGCAGACTCGGAGCTTATTCGACTCCTGACGGGTGCCCGTTGGCAGGTTGCGCCTCGCGACCTCATGGGGCTCAAACGAACGGCACTGTGGCTTGCGCAACGCGATTACGCGCACAGTGTCCTGAGTGACGACGTAAAGAAAGCATTGCGTGATTCTGTGGTGCCAGAAGACGGCGCCTCTCTCGTCGACGCAATCGATTTCCTAGCCGAGCGAACCAAACTGCCGCCGTCGGCTGTTGAGCACATCAGCGATGAGGGATTGAGGCGTTTGAAGGCTGCCGGGACGCAACTTGCGAGATTGCGGCAACGTTCCAGTAACGACCTTCGCGAACTCGTTACCGTTGTCGTTCAAGAACTTCACCTCGATATCGAGACCGAAGCGAATGAGCGCGCAAGCTCTGGTCAGGCCAGCATCGACGCTTTCATGGACGCGGTTGGAGCCTATCTTCAAGCCGATGACGGAGCGACCCTCGGCGGATTCCTTGGGTGGCTCGCAGAAGCCGAGAAGCGCGAGCGCATGAGCCCTTCGAGTGAAAAGCCGGAGGGCGACGTCGTTCAGTTGATGACCGTTCACGGGTCCAAAGGCTTGGAATGGCATCTCGTGGCGGTCGTCCGTCAGTATCAGGAGCTACCGGGCGTACAGAGCTCGAAAGCAGACACATGGTTGAGCTTCGGCTCGCTTCCTGACGAGTTACGGGGGGATTTTTCGGACCTGCAGCCGCCCTGGGAATGGCGGTCGGCACACAGTCAAGAAGAACTCGAAGAGTCACTGGTCGAATACAAAGCCGGCTTGCTTTCTCGGTATCAAAGTGAAGCACGCCGATTGGCGTATGTCGCTATCACGCGCTCTCAACAACACTTGCTTCTAAGTGGTTCGTTCAAGGGCTCTGGTAAAACACTGTTGGGCCCCAACTACTACCTTCGGGAAATCGCCAACGCGGGCCTCTGCACGCCACTGCCGAATGAACCCGGCGATGACGAATTACCCGAAGAAACCTCCGCTCCCACTGTTGTGTGGCCGCTGGACCCCCTGGGTTCTCGACGGGTGGCTGTTGAGGAGGCCGCTCGACGCGTGCGGCAAGAGCGTCAAGGCGCTGATGTCAGCGAAGATCATCAGGATCGTGACGAGACCAAGCGCCGTCCCGACGACGCAATTGCTTCCGCACCGATGGCATTCCAGCGTGAAATAGAACTCCTCCTTCAGGAGCGCGCACGACTCGGGGAAGGCGTTGAGATCGCCTTGCCCACCCGTATCCCCGCATCTCGGTTCAAAGATTTTATTAATGACCCGGAAGGCGTTGCTCAGCAGTTACGCCGACCGTTGCCCGAAAAACCTTATCGAGCCACGCTTTTGGGAACGGTCTTTCACGCCTGGGTTGAGGACCGCGCGTCCATCTCCGGAGTCAGCGATGTTCTCGACGCCCACCCAGGAGAACTGGATACTGACCCTCACGGGGGGCAGGGTATTTTTGAGCCTTCAGCAGGACCCGTAGACGAAGCCAAACTTGCTCAGTTGAAGGCAACGTTCGTCGCTTCCCCCTGGGGGCAACGGCAACCCACGGCAGTCGAGATCGAGATTCTCGTGCCCCTCGGCGGCAACACGATTGTCTGCAAGATTGATGCTGTCTACGAGATCGAATCAAGCCGTGACGACCCAGCGGGTCCCCGTTTCGAAATCGTCGATTGGAAGACCGGCAAAATGCCGTCGTCAGCGACAGACCTCGAGCTCAAGCAGTACCAGCTAGCCCTTTACCGGTTGGCGTATTCCCAGTGGGCTCACATCGCGCCCGATCGCATTGACGCGTGCCTGTATTTTGTTGCCGACGACAAGATCGTGCGGCCGGAGCGGCTTTATTCCGAGAGTGAGCTTGAGGAGCGGTGGCTGTCGGTGACAGGTTCCATTCCACGATAGGAGCCCGGCTGATCCCGTCGTTCCGCACCGCCAAGAGTGTCGTCCAAAAGTTCAACGACCTGTGTCACGCTGAGCGCCTGGTCGAAACCAGGAGCAATGGGGCTTGACGTCTCTGCGTGCACACTTTCGACGAGCCGGTCGAGCATGTCAATGGCGTCATCCACAATTTCTGGGCTTTTCTGATCCACGCCGTGCAAGAGCCAGCGGGCAAGTTCGAGTTCCGAATAAAGCGTGGCCCGCTGACGAAGACGAGGGTCAGCCGCAGACCGCCTGGCAGCGGCGTAGGAACCAAAGGCAATGTCTTGCGCGTCAAGATCCACATTGATCAACCAGTGCAGGTCCCACGCGGGGTCGCCGACGCGAAGCGTGGCCCACCCCAAAATGGCCGTCAGGGAGTCCTCACCCACGAGAAAAGAATCAGCATTGAGCGACCCGTGGGTCACCGTTGATTCGAAGAGCCACAGTGCGGGATCTTCAACGGCATCCTGCCACCGTGAGGCCAAAGCGGCTGGCAGAAGGTTTGTGGCACGAGCTTTTTCAACCAGTTCACGCGTTTGTTTTTGTACTTCGTGAGCCTGGAAAACGGGAAGGGACGCATCCGCCACAAAACTGGTGGGCAAGGCGTGAATGGCGGCTATTCCTCGGCCCACTGAAACGGGAACGTCGCTGTCTTGACGAAAATCCGCCAGAGAAATCGAGGAACCTTCGAGATAGTCAAAAACGAGGCCGAACGTTTTTCCGACGGGCGCGCGACCGACGATGGTGGGCACGTTAAAGGCGAGTCGGGAACGGACGCCCGCGCTCATGTGCTCCAAGGCAAAAAGTTCGCTGCTGAGCTGGGCTTCGGCCTCAGCGGAGTTGGGAACACGAACCAAAAGTTTGCGTCCACCGGCATTCTCGACAACCGCGGCGAAAAAATCTCCATGTTGGCCTGTGGAAAAACTACTGGACAGCACAGGGTCGAAATCGGCCACGGCGGATGCCGCCAACGCCGCTAGAGTGAGATGAGATCTGGCCATGAATACAGGCTAGGTCGACTACGCGCCTGTGTGGCCCAACGCCACGCCTTCTAGCGTTCCGCGTTCTAGATCGAGTGAGTGCCATGACCCACGATTTCAATAGCCGTCTCCCACTTTCGAGGCATTCCACTGACCGCAACGGCGTTGCGCGAATGCGCCCCGAGTTGCTCGCAGAATTATGGAATGACGACGCGACCCGTGTTCTTGTGCTGTGGAAGGGGCGAGCACGCCTGACGGGTGGCGCCTTGGTCTTCATGACGCCGAGTGAGATGGATGACCTCGGCCTTGCGCTGAGCGTCGAAGATGATTCCCTTCGCCTCTACCTCGGCGAGTCACTTGAGGGCACGCCTGCGGAAGCTGCGCGAACATCGTTTCTCGCCGTCATTGTCACTGATGAGCAGGCCACACTCCTGGGAGCTGCCGACGATGATTGGTCTGACCTGCGGCTCGTAGCTCCCGTGCTGACTGACCGTGACGCGGGCCTGTTTACGCAAGCTCTCGCCCTCTCCAATTGGCATTCTTCCTATGGCCATTCACCACGGTCTGGAGCGGCGACAGCCCCTGACCAGGCCGGCTGGGTCCGGACGTCGGGAGTGGATGGTTCCCAGGTTTTTCCCCGCACGGATCCTGCCATCATCGTCATGATTACGGATCATGACGACCGGATTCTGCTCGGCAACAATGCTTTGTGGGAATCCAATCGTTATTCGCTGTTGGCGGGTTTCGTGGAACCAGGTGAATCCCTTGAGGCTGCCGTTATTCGTGAGGTTTTCGAAGAATCCGGCGTGACCGTGGTCGATCCGGTCTACTTGGGCTCCCAGCCCTGGCCGTTCCCTGCCTCGCTCATGCTCGGATTTCATGCCAAGCTGGCACCCGGTTTTGACGCAACCGATCTCACCCCCGACGGGGAAGAGATTCTCGCAGTCAAATGGTTCACGCGGGATGAATTGAAAGCATCTCTCGACACCATCATTTTGCCGGGACCTGTTTCGATTGCCCGGGCCATGATTGAACACTGGCTGGGCGAAGAGCTCGATCAAGACGTGACCTGGCTCGGAACGCGATGACCGGTTCGCTCACTCCCGCGACCCCCGAAGAACTTCTGGCTGCTCTTGACCCCGAGCAACGCCAAGCCGCCGAAGAGTTGCGCGGTCCCGTGCGCGTCTTGGCTGGCGCTGGAACCGGTAAGACGCGCGCGATTACGCATCGCATCGCCTATGGCGTTGCTACGGGCACGTATTCGCCCGATCGA
>CANEXL010000082.1 GCA_947443745.1 Microbacteriaceae bacterium
CAAATCCAGGGGGCGGCAGTCAACCCACGCGAGATAGGTCGATTCCGGCATGAAGTATTTTGCACCCGGTAGGTACTGGGCAACAAGTTCTCCGAGCAGGTGCCGGTTCGCGTCGAGATCGCCGATAACGGCATCCAACCACGGGCCACCCTCGCGATAAGCGGCGGCGTGCGCGATTACTCCGAGGTGACTCGCACCATGCATGTGCCCCTCACGAAGCGCGGTGATATGCGCCCGAGATTCTTTTCCGCCCACAATCAACGCGGCCTTAAGCCCCGCCAGGTTAAAAGCTTTCGAGGCGCTGGTGACGACAATGGCCGATCCCGCCCCCGCGACAGTCAAAATCGGGGTGAAGACATGGCCAGGCATTTGTAGGGGGGCATGGATCTCATCCGAAATGATACGAATGCCATACTTCTGCGCCAACGTGGACAGCATCTCGAGCTCAGCCCGAGTGTGAGAAGTCCCCGTGGGGTTATGCGGGTTACTGATGAGCACAATACCGCCGGTGCCGGCCTTGTGAATTTCGGCGAACCGCGCCTCGAGCGTCTTAGGGTTCAGGCGTCCCTTGGCCGTGAGCGGGGCATTGAGGATTCGCCGGCCCATAGCAGTGACGTACTTCTCAAATGGCCCGTAGACCGGTGGGGTAATAACGACGGGTACGTCATCGCCCGAAACCTGGGAAATGACTTCGGTGATGCCCGTCAGTACATCGATCACGGCGAAGGTGTCTTCGGGGTCAACACGCCAATTCCAGCGCGCCAGTGCGAATTCCGCAAAGGCTTCGCCATACGCGTCCCCAGCACCATAACCGGTGTCGCCCATCTCCATGGCGTGGTGCACGGCCTCCACAATCGGTTCAGCCAGGGGCACATCCATCTCGGCCACCCACAGTGGCAAAACGTCTTTGCCGTACCGCTGCCATTTCGCGCTCTGTCGCTGGCGAAGCTGAGTGAGAGTCAATGCGTGAAGGGGGTGGAACAGCTGAATTGACGTCATGGGAGAAAGCCTAGGGCTGAAGTCGTTCACGCACCCAGCTCCCATCCGGTTGGGCGCTAAATCTGAGACGATCGTGAAAACGCTTGGAACGGCCCTGCCAGAACTCGATGCGCGTCGGAATCACCCGAAAACCACCCCATTTCTCGGGCCGAGGCACGGTCGTTCCCTCGGGATACTGAGCCTCCAATGCCGCCATGCGCTCATCGAGGATGTCCCGGCGGGCGATGGGCTCGGACTGGTCGCTGGCCCAGGCCGCGAGTTGGGCGCCTTGCGGTCGACGAGCGAAATACGCGTCGGAGGTCGGGTCATCAGTAGGGGCTGCCATGCCGGTGATCATGACCTGGCGCTTCAGGGCATACCAGGGGAAAAGGAGGGCAACACGAGGGTTGGCCAAGAGGGCGCGGCCCTTGGTCGACTCGTAGTTGGTGACAAACTCAAAGCCGCTCGCATCGAGACCCTTGAGGAGAACGGTGCGGGAGGTCGGGCTCCCGTCGGCTTCGACGCTGGAGAGCACCATGGCATTGGGCTCAAAAATGTCGGCTTCTTCCGCCTGTTGCAGCCACGTGGCGAATTGCGCCATCGGGTCATCATTGATGTCGGCCTCGTTGAGTCCGGTAGCTCCATAGTCGGTGTGGCGGGTCAAGGAGTCCACGACTACTCCTGAGTTTCAGTCGTGTGGCGGGAGAGGGCCCGACGAAGGGCCTCTACCAAAATGGCATGATCAACATCTTGGGGAAGACCGCTGAAGGCCACCACGCCGATTTGCACATCGCCGATACGGAGCGGAAAGGCTCCCCCATGGGCGGCGTACAGCAGAGGATCAACCTTGGCATCCGTATCAAAATTTTGGCCGTTGAGCAGAGCGCGGCGACCAACAAGATAGGAAGATTCGTTGAACCGGCGCACCGTGCGAACCTTGCGCTCCAGCCACAGATCGTTATTGACGGCCGCTCCGACGAGTGCGGCGTGGAAGACGCGTTGTTCGCCGAAGAAGATGCCGATGGATGCCGGATGCTTGGCCTCTTGCGACAGCGCAACGATGTCGTTGCCCAATGCCCAGGCGTCATCGTAGCTAAACGAAGTGAACCGCAGTTCACGGTCTTCTGCTTCAAGCTCTGCAACGAGGGCGGCCAGGGCTGCACGTTTTGCCGGGTCCGTGATGGGGTCGCTCATGAGGATGCCTTGGGGGTCAGAGGTCCGCGGACCAATTTGTGTTGTGCGGCCTGAGCGACGGGACGAATCGTCACCATGTCGAGGTTGACGTGGCCCGGTAGTTCGAGTGCGTGAACAATCGTTTCAGCGATATCGGATGCGGTCAAGGGGTCGACGACATCACTATAAACAGCCTCGACCTTGCTCACGTCCCCACCAAAACGGTTGAGGGCAAACTCATCGGTTTTGACCATACCCGGGGCAACTTCGATGACCCGGATGGGCTCCCCCGCGAGCTCCAAACGCAAGACGCCGACCACGCCGTGCGCGGCGAACTTGGCGGCGTTGTAACCGCCTCCGCCTTCATAGGGAACGAATCCGGCGGTAGAGGTGATCGTGAGAATGTCGGCGTGACCGACGTCGAGGGCGCCGCGGCGCAAGAGAGGAAGGAGAGCGCTGGTGACGCGTTGCAAACCAAGAACGTTGACGTCGAACATGCGTTGCCAGTCGGCCGGGTCACTGTCTTCCACGGACGTGGCGCCAAAAGCACCGCCCGCGTTGTTGACCAAGGCGTGCACAGGGCCCGAGTTGGCGAGGTAGTCGCGCAGCGCATCCACGTCGGATTGTTTCGTTATATCGGCCACAAAAGTGTCGGCACCGGTCTCGGCGGCGAGCACCGCCAAACGGTCGGCGCGGCGGGCAACTCCCACGACATCCCACCCATGTGTGCGAAAGCGACGTGCGGTCGCTTCCCCAATTCCTGAGCTCGCTCCGGTTATTACGACACGCTTAGTAGTCATGCGTCAACGCTAGTGTCTTTTGCCCCTTGTAGCATGACGGAATGGGTCGGATGAAGCACGTCACGCAGCTCTTTCTCGCGACGCATCCGGGGCCATCGTTGGCCGTGACCACCGTCACCCTTGTGTTGGCGCTAACCGCCGGGTTGCCCGCTGACCGGGTCGTCATCGTGACCCTGGCCATGCTGGCCAATCAGTTCTCCATCGGTCTTTCCAATGACTGGCGGGATGCGGCCCGCGACACCCGCGCTTCCCGGTCCGACAAGCCCCTCGCTGCCGGGCTCCTCTCCCCCACTCTCGTGCGCAACGTTGCGTTCGCCTGCGTTGTTATCTCGCTGGGACTCAGCGCGTGGCTGGGAGTATGGGTTCTGCTGGCGCAAGTCATCGGTATTGCCAGCGGGTGGATCTACAACCTCGGCGCCAAAGCGACCGCGTTCTCGCCTGTCCCCTACGTTGTGGGATTCGGAATCCTCCCGGTTATCGTCTGTTTGGCCTCGCCAACAGGATCGCTGGGTGCGACGGCGCCCCTCGTCGCAGTGGGCATCATCGCGGCGCCGGTGTTTGCAGCGCCCTGGGTCATTGCGGTCGCGGCCGTTCTGGGCGTCGCCGCTCACTTTGCCAATGCAATGCCCGACATCGAGGTCGATCTTGCGGAAGGCATTCTCGGGTTGCCACAACGGGTGGGGGCTCGGGCATCAGGCATCATCACCTACATCGTGCTGTTACTCGGCGCGACGATTGCGTTCTTCGGGCCGGGTGGCGCGGTCTCGCTGGCGCAGTGGATTGGTCTCGGCGTCAACGTCGTCATCGCCGCCATCGGCATTCTTCTCGTCACCCGGCGTTCCTCTCAGAAGGACTTGCAGAAGGCTACGGGGCTCTTCTCACCCGAGCCCAGCGCGCCGACGCGCCTCGCGTTCCAGCTCATCATGGTGGCAGCTTTGGCCAACGTCGTGATGATTGCGGTGGCCGGGACAAAGATCCTCGCATAAATGCCTCTGTGAGGATTACGCGGCAGATCAAGGGACGATCAAGCGTCCGGTGCGCCCGCAGCTTGGCTCGCATTTCGCTCGGCGACAATTGCACGCATACCTGCGCTGTCCTCGGGAATATCTCTTTCGATTGTTGTAAAAATGACGTCCCAATCGATCAAGTTATAAACGTGAGCTGCCCGGTCGCGGGTCGCAATGAGTGGTTTCCAATTCACCTGCGGATGGTCGGAACGAAACTCCTCAGGAAGATCCTTCACGGCCTCGCCAATTTGAATGAGGAGGCTGTGGGCAGCCAAACTAATGAGAGTGTCCGTGTCGTCGAAAGCCGCCCGACCTCTTCGACCAAGATCCTCTAGAAGACCTAGTCGCTCCGAGAGCTCAGCAAGCGTTTCGTCGAGGCGGCCCCAACGCTCATTTTCCCGCTCGGCGAGATTCACAATTGAATCGCGTGAGTTAAGACGAACTGGCTGCGGTTGGCAGAAGCGCTGATGACATCAACGTGAACCCCGAGAAGAGAACTCAACTCATCCTCAAGAGCAACGAAGTCGCCCAGACTCATCGTTCCTGGCTCGAAGGAGACAATCAAATCAACGTCGGACTCTAATGTGTCTTCACCTCGAGCCACTGAGCCAAAAACGCTAACACCCGTGACACCAAAACGAGCCGCAATCTCAAGAACGTCTTCACGTTTGGCGCGCAAGATTGCAGAAGGTCGTTCAGCGAGTACCTTGACCATTCTTTCCTCCGTCCTTATAAGTTTACGTGTCTTCTCGACGATTGCGAAGGAATCAAATTTGCCCGATACCCCCTGATGGCAGAACAGCAAACTGACATCGAAGAACCTTGAAATCCGACAGGAGCGCCGCAGATTCTGGCCGCAGGGACTTCCTCATCGAATCACTTGTTTATAAAAGTGAAAACGGCCCACCATCGGTGGACCGTCTCACTTTTGTGGATCTAGGGAGACCCCGTCAGACAAGCCAAGCTTGTCTTCCTCATCGAATCACTTGTTTATAAAAGTGAAAACGGCCCACCATCGGTGGACCGTCTCACTTTTGTGGATCTAGGGAGACCCCGTCACACGCACACGCGCGTGTTCCTCCTCGAATCCCATATTTATTTGTGGATCTAGGGAGATTCGAACTCCCGACCTCTTCATTGCGAACGAAGCGCGCTACCAACTGCGCCATAGACCCAATCCCCCGAGAGTAACACGCACGGCGCCATTCCTTAACGCCGTGCGTGGTTCTAGCCCCCTGCCGGATTACCCGAAGCGACCGTTGACATAGTCAAACGTGCGCGGATCAATCGGCGAATCAAACATTGCCTCGGTGTCACCGTGTTCCACGATGAGTCCCGGCGTTCCCTGCGAAGCCAAGAAGAAGGCGCACTGCTGCGAGACGCGCTGAGCCTGCTGCATGTTGTGCGTCACGATGACGATGGTGACGTCACTGACCAACTGCAGCATTGTCTCTTCAATAACGCGAGTGGATGTGGGGTCCAGCGCCGAACACGGCTCATCCATCAGCAAAACGCGAGGCATAACGGCCAGCGAGCGCGCAATACACAGACGCTGTTGCTGACCACCTGAGAGGCCGCCACCGGGCGAGCGCAGGCGATCCTTGACCTCTTTCCAGAGGCCCGCCTTCTGCAACGAGGACTCGACCAAGAAATCTTTACGGTCGTTATCGGCACGGATACCGGTGAGTTTCAGGCCCGCAATGACATTGTCATAAATCGACATGGCGGGAAAAGGGTTGGGCTTCTGAAAGACCATTCCGATGGACTTGCGAGCGTCGACCAGCTTGCGCTCGGCGTCGTAGATGTCTTGTCCATCAAGCAGTACTTCACCAGCAAGGCTGGCCGAAGGCACGAGTTCGTGCATACGGTTCAGGATGCGCAAGAACGTGGACTTGCCGCAACCCGAGGGGCCAATCAGTGAGGTAATGACGCCGGCGGGCATCGTCAATGACACGCGATCCAGAACCTGGTGCGTTCCAAACCATGCGGAGACATTGCGGCCTTCCAGCGACGCCAAAGGCTCGGGCGTGGGCGGTGGTAGGTCGTTGCCGCGACGCATCTGCGGCTCGTGCTGGCGAGGAGGTGGCCAGGGAAGGAGACGACGTTTGGCTTTCTCGGGGAAGGCGGCGTCGAAGGCATCCGGGGTCACCACAGGAAGCACCCGCGTGACGTCGTTAGGTCCCAAATTTGTCATGATGTGATCCTTTTTTACTAGAGCAGATTGGGCAGGAGGCTTGTTGTCTGATCGGCAACAAGGAGTCCGGCAAGTAAGAAGAGGGGAAGAAAGACGACCCAGGTGCGCTGAAGACCGACCCGCACGTAGGCCCAGACGAGGGCAACTTCGATGAGAATCAGGAACTGCAGTGCAAAGACGAGCGCCCAAATGGTGCGCGTGTCTGTGGCCAACTCACGGTCGGCGGCTGCGAGTGTGGCAAACGTGGTTTGGCGCTTGCCGGAGGTCTGCGGGGTGCTGGTGAGTTGTGCATCCACGCGCACGACACCGGTGGGCACGAATGCCGGGCCACGAGCCGTCTCGAGAATGATGCGCGATGATCCGGCCTTGGGCGCTGCGGGGGCGGGGTCGCCGGCGTAGCGCAACCCGATAACCTCGAAGTCTTGCTTGCCTTGACCCGTGATAACGCTGAACGGATCGCCCGGCTTCAATTCCTGCAAACGAGAGAACGGGCCACCGTAGGCAGCAGCGCGGCCCATGATGACGCTGACGCCCATCTGGCCAGGCAGAATTGTGTCGCGGCGGTGACCGGGGCCCGCCTTGAGCACGCTCGAGCTTGTGCCTTCGACAATAACCTCGTGCACCCCAATGGAGGGGATGTCGATCAGAGCCACGGGAACACCATCAGAAAGCAATACTTGCTGAAAGTCGCCTTCGCTCACGGGGGCTGTCGCCTCGCTGAGTTGCACGCGGAACGCGTTCGTCAGCTGCTGTTGAGACGCCGAATGCTGCAGGTTTCCCAAGATAAAAATGTTGATGACCAGGCCGAGGATGAGCACGCTGAGAACGGCAAGCGAGTTGCGCACAATCAGCTCGCGCCGTGTGAGGACAATCGCGGGCTTCGCACTGGCTCCGGTGTACTGGCCGGGGAGCCTGAAGTTGCGGGGGCGAGTGGGCGGCTTTGCCGGGCCCTTTTTGCGCCCAAACAAGGCGAACCAGCCGATGATGCTTGCGAGGCGCGTCGGCGGCACGGCAGTCCCGGACTCGTGACGGATGGGGTCGGGGCTACCCGGGTTAAAGTGTGCGCCCGAGGGTTCGCTTTCGGAAGGCGTCGCAGCTGACGAAGCTGCAGCAGATTCCGTTGCATCGGATGCGACGCGAGCCGTTTCAAAAATGTAGGGCTGACCAGGCTTCCACCCCTTGGGAGGCATGCGACGAGCACGCTCGGCGGCTGCGTCTCTCTTGGCGGCGGCACGGTCGGCGCGGGCGTGCGACGAAGAGCGTGCCGAGATTCTTGAGGCAAAATCGGCAAACGCGTCGGTGATTCTGCGCCAGAAGGGGGTTCCGGGATTTCTGTGTTTAGACATTAGGCGTCACCCTCGTAGCTTTCTGGTGCGGGGGTGGGCTTGGGGGCGCGGGGAGCACGAGGCTTCTTAGGGACAACCGCCTCGCCCTCAATGACGGGCTTGGGCGCGCGCGGAGCCCGCGGCTTCTTCGGCACGACTGGTGCAGAGGGTTCAAAAGGAACCATCGACTCAGGGGCCTGCGGACGATCTGGTTTTGCCACAAAGATTGGCTGCGTGACCAGGGCAACCTGAGCGGTCACAATCTCGGCTTCGGCTCTGACAATCGCTGCAGCATCCGCCAAGGTTTCGGCGTTATCACGCTGAATTGCTCGCTCGACCCGGCCTGCGCGACCCATGACAGGTAGGTAACGCCACAACATGAAGCCGGCAACAAACAGGGCCAGCATCATGAGGCCAAAGAAGGGCCACATCCAGGTAATGGACTCACGGGTAAGGGGGGTCAGCTCGGATTTCTCGACGGCAGCCGGTGGGCGCAACGTTGCATGGGCGACCATCACGGGCCACTGTCCCACGTGCGGCAGAGTGGCCTGCACCGTGCGGGTCTCCCCCGAGGCCAAGCCAGCAACACTGATCTGGTCGAGGTGCACAATAGTGTCGCTCAACGGCGAGGTGACCCAGAAATCCATGCTCGAGTCGAAGGTG
>CANEXL010000083.1 GCA_947443745.1 Microbacteriaceae bacterium
GAGGAGTTCATGTAGGTGACGGGAATCACGGGAACGCGCCCGGAGGCGTCTGGCTCCGTGCCATACAAGGCGGTGAGTTCTTCCCAGCACTGGGTCACCGAGTCAATGTCGGCCATGTCGGCCATCGAGCATCCGGCGGCAAGGTTGGGCAAAATCACGGACTGGTTCTCTGACGACAAGATATCGGCCGTCTCCGCCATGAAGTGCACGCCGCAGAAAATGATGGCTTCGGCCTCGGGGCGCTTCTTCGCCTCCACCGCCAGTTGGTACGAGTCTCCGAGGTAGTCGGCGTGACGCACAACTTCTTCGCGCTGGTAGAAGTGCCCCAAGATGACGACGCGGTCGCCGAGGGTTTCTTTAGCGATCAGGATGCGTTCGTGCAGCTCGTCATTTGTCGCTGTCTTGTACTCCGCGGGCAGGCCGCCCTGCACCGGGCTGCCGGTGGGAATAACGTCACCCATCGAGGAACCAGGCCCGTAACCGGGGGTCAGGGTGTCGAACTCCCACGGACCTTTGGCGAGGTCAGTGCTACAAACAGATTCGGTGGTGGTGGTGCCGCCGACGATAAGTTGGATGCGGTCGTTGACCGATGCAGTGGTGCTCATATTTTTTCTCCTGAAAGTACTGAGATGGTCGCGGGGGCAACGAGGCGAGAGAGTGGTCCTCGGTCACGCAGGTCTGTGGACGTGTCGTATTTGTAAAGCTGGGGTGGTCGGTGCGGTGTTCCCGACAGGCGCTCGCCGGTGGCGACGACGGCGCCGGAGCTTTCCATGGTGCGGCGAAAGTTTCCGGGGTCTAGCGGTTTTTGGAGCACGGCTTCGTACACCTCGCGCAATTGGGCGAGGGTGAAGGTTTCGCCTAAGAATCCGTGGGCAATCTGGCTGTATTCCAGCTTCGTGCGAAGGCGCGAGAGGGCGTAATCGACGATGAGCGCGTGGTCGAAGGCAAGCTCGGGTAGGTCGTCGGCCAGGAACCATTGAACGTTTTCGTTGTTGAGAGCCCGATCGGCCTCATCGCTGGCGACGAGCGCCCAGTAGACAATGGACACAACGCGATCGTCGGGGGAGCGATCCAGCTGGCCAAAGGCGTAAAGCTGTTCGAGATAACGGGGCTGCAGACTCGTGGTGGCCAGAAGCGTGCGCGAGGCGGCCTGCGCCAGATCTTCGTTGGCATTCAAGGGCCCGCCAGGAAGTGCCCATTGACCTTCATAGGGTGCCCGAATGCGGCGCACCAGCGGGAGGGCAAGCTCACTCGTTCCGTCTTCGCCAGGTCGCAGCGTGAAGATAACGGTGGAGACAGCCAGATTGGGAAACACAACTTCACTCACGACGACACCCCCTAACGAGAAAAAGTCATTGAGACTCTAAGTAGAAATATCTTAGTGTCAATTTGACCTAAACACCACAGGCAGGGGCAAACTGTCGGGGAAATATCGGTCAGTCCACATGGAATCGGCGAAAATTAATGAGCTTTCAACTGTTTTCGTTGAATAAATATCTGAAACGGTCAAATTGGTCGCTGAATGGGTATCTGTTTGAAGCATTTCAGCACTAATCTTGGTTCCGTGAACGATGGGGTTCATGAACGGATCCGAACGGACAGGAGCCACCTGATGACCACGACGAACACTCAAAGCACCGACTTAGCCGGCCAGAAAGGGCTGAAGACAGGTGCTCTGGGGCTCATGTCCAGCGTGGTTGTCGGCATGGCCTCGACCGCCCCGGCCTACAGCTTGGCCGCAGCCCTCGGCTTCATCGTCATTGGTGGCGAAACCCTGGTGGGGTTCAAGGCTCCGGGAATCATGCTGCTGGCGTTCATCCCCATGTTCTTCATCTCCATTGCCTACAAAGAACTGAACCGCGTCGAACCCGACTGCGGCACCACGTTCACGTGGGCGGCCCGAGCCTTCGGCACGCGCACCGGGTGGATGGGGGGCTGGGCGCTAATGGCGGCCGATATCATCGTCATGGCAAACCTGGCCCAGATTGCCGGTTCCTATTCGTTCACTCTCGTCGGTGAACTCTTCAATAACCCTGACATTGGTGCCATCTCTGGTGACGTGTTCTGGTCAACTGTGGCCGGCCTCATCTGGATTGCTCTGATGACCTGGATCTGCTACCGCGGCATCGAGATCTCGGCCCGCATTCAGTACGTCTTGCTCGCCATCGAAGTTGTTGTCCTGATTGCCTTCGCAGCCGTAGCCCTCTTCCGCGTCTACTCGGGAAATGGTGTTGATGGCTCGGCCATTCCTCAGCTGGACTGGTTCAACCCCTTCAACCTTCCCTTCGAAACCGCTATCGCCCCGGCCGTTCTTACCGCCCTCTTCATCTACTGGGGTTGGGACACCGCACTTGCCATTAACGAGGAGACGGCCGAACCAGAAAAGACTCCTGGTCGCGCAGGGGTCATCTCGACTCTTCTACTTCTCGTGACGTACATGCTTGTCTCGACCGGCGCCGTGGCGTTTGCGGGCGTCGGCACCGATGGCATTGGCTTGGGCAACCCCGACAACGCCAGCGACGTGTTCTCCAGCATCGGCGGCGCGCTTTTCGGTGACAGTGTTCTCGGCCACATCATGATGATGCTCCTCGCAGCGTCTATTCTGACGTCGGCCGCCGCGTCGACCCAGACCACGATTTTGCCCACGGCGCGCGCCGCTCTCTCCATGGCGGCGTTCAAGGCCCTGCCGTCTCATTTCACGCGCATGCACCCCAAGTTCCTCACCCCCACGTGGGCAACGATCGGCATGGGTCTCATCTCGGCAATCTTCTACCTCCTCTTCACCCTTGTCAGCCCCAACCTCTTGTTGGCTCTCATTGGTTCTATTGGTCTGCTGATTGCGTTCTACTACGGCCTCACTGGATTCGCCTCGACGTGGTTCTTCAGAAAAACCCTTTTCAGGAACGCGCGCAACTTCTTCATGCGTGGGCTCTTCCCGTTGCTGGGAGGTCTCATGTTGCTGGCTGTGTTCGTCTATGGCCTGCAGACCTTCCTGAAGCCCGATTGGCTGGTTGACGGTGACGGAAACAATGTCACTCTGTTCGGCGCCGGTGCCGTGGGGGTCGTCGGTATTGCCGCCATTGTTGTTGGCGCAATCCTGATGATCTGGTGGAACCTCGTCAGCAGCGACTACTTCAAGGGCCGCACGCTCGAGAAGCGCGCTCACACTGCGGACTAGTCCGTGGTGTCATAACGACCGGATGCCCGACTCTTGCCAGCGCGAGAGCCGGGCATCTTTTGTGCGAGAAAATCGGGGCTTCGGCGCTAAGCTGGCGACAGCACAAACTGAAATATTCACAACTGAATACTTGGCCAATTGCACGATGCGGGAGAGTTCGCGAACGCGAACACCGAAGGAGCAATCCTCCCCGATAATCTCTCAGGTACCCCTACCGCATCGAACAGGCCGCTCTGAAAAGAAGGCGACGTTTTTAGTCGTCTCGCCCAAGGTGAAAGTCGTTTCGCACAGAACACGTGCGAGCGGTGAAGCTCTCAGGCACAAATGACAGAGGGGGAGTTCCTTATCGTTGGTCTCGCACCGAACGGAGAACTCATGTCTGATTCCCCTCGCTATTCCCCGCTGAATGCCCTGCACGAAGAACTGGGTGCCAGCTTTACTGACTTTGCCGGATGGCAGATGCCGGTTCGCTACGACAGTGACCTCGCTGAGCACCACGCCGTGCGCGCATCCGCCGGTATTTTCGACATTTCGCACATGGCAGAAATTGCCGTGCACGGCCCGGAAGCCGGAGCGTTTCTCGACTATGCGCTCGCCGGCAAGCTCTCGTCCATCAACCTCGGCCAAGCAAAGTACAGCCTGCTGCTGAACGAGGACGGCGGTATCATCGATGACCTGGTTGTCTATCGCTTGGGGGAGACCCGCTTTCTCGTGGTGGCCAATGCGGGAAACCGTTTTGCTGCCGTCGACGCCCTGATGGCGCGCGTGGCCGGCGGCGGTCGCTCTGAAGGTGCTTTCGATGTCACGGTCATAGACGAATCGGATGCGACCTCGCTCATTGCCGTGCAGGGCCCGGCCTCGCTGGAGATTCTGCTGCACACCGTTGGGCTGTCGCTCGCTGAAGAAGCCCGGTCGCGCCCCGAGCCTACGCTCGAGACACTGAAGTATTACTTCTCGCTTCCCGCACTGTTTTTGGGGCACCCCGTTCTCATTGGGCGCACCGGCTACACCGGTGAAGACGGCTTCGAGCTGTACATCGACCAGACCGAAGCCGCCGCGCTGTGGATTGCTCTTAGTGAAGCCGGGGAGGGTCGAGGACTCGTTCCCACCGGACTCGCCTGCCGCGACACGCTTCGTCTCGAAGCCGGCATGCCCCTGTACGGTCACGAACTCGGCCTCGACACCGCGCCCGTTCAAGCCGGCCTCGGTCGGGTTGTTGCGCTCGGCAAACCCGGTGACTTCGTCGGTCGTGCCGCCACGGAACGCGGTGTCTCCCCAGATGCGCCCGTGCTCGTGGGCCTCGTGGGCGAAGGTAAGCGTGCCGCCCGCGCCGACTATGAGGTCTTCGGCCGCGACGCCAGCTCAGAGACCCCCGTCGGCACCATTACCTCCGGCGCACTTTCGCCCACCTTGGGCTATCCGGTGGCGATGGCCTATGTGCATCCGTCGGTATCAGCTCTCGGCACCGTCGTCGATGTTGATATTCGCGGCACCCGCCTTCCCTATACCGTCACTCAATTGCCCTTTTATCGCAGAGAGAAGAACTGATCATGGCAAACCCCCAAGAACTGAAATACACCGAAGAGCACGAGTGGCTGAAGCTTGATGGCGATAGTGCTGTCGTTGGCATCACGGCGTACGCCGCCGAGAAGCTCGGAGACGTCGTCTTCGTTGAGCTGCCCAAAATCGGCGCTGCCGTGGTCGCCGGAACTGTGGTGGGCGAGATCGAGTCCACCAAGTCGGTGGGTGAGCTTTTCGCTCCCGCCACGGGAACCGTTCTCGAGGTCAATGACGCTGTCGTCTCCAGTCCCGAGCTCGTCAACGACGACCCCTTCGGCGCCGGCTGGCTCATCAAAATCAGCATTACCGACTTGCCGGCGCTACTCAGCGCCGACGAGTACACCGCGCTCACCGGTGAGTAGCCTGCTCGGTGCTTAGCCTCCGCAGGTTGAGCATCAGCACCATCCAGAGATCCGCCGAATGACAGCGCCAACAACACCACAAGGTTAAGGAACACATGTCGAACGCGTTCGCACAACGCCACATCGGAACCGACTCCGCCGCGCAGGCAAAAATGCTCGCGCACCTAGGCTACGACAGCATCGAGCACCTCATTGAAGCAGCCATTCCGGAGTCCATTCACGTGGACCGTTTTCGGGCGCCCGGCACGTCCCTCCTGCCGGCACCCGCCACCGAACGGGAGGCGCTCGCCGAATTGCGTGAGCTCGCAAACCTGAACACGGTGCGACGCTCGCTCATCGGTCAGGGCTACTACGACACCATCACGCCCGCGGTGATCAAACGCAATGTGTTTGAGAATCCCAGCTGGTACACCGCGTACACCCCGTATCAACCCGAGATCTCGCAGGGTCGCCTCGAAGCCATCATCAACTTTCAGACCATGGTGACCGACCTCACGGGTTTGGCGACGGCAAATGGGTCCATGCTCGATGAGAGCACCGCCGTGGTGGAAGCCATGATGCTGGCCCGTCGTTCGTCGAAGTCAGCGTCCAACGTCTTCGTTGTGGATGCGGATGCGTTCCCTCAGTCGAAGTCTTTGCTGGCCGGTCGTGTGCAAGCGATGGGAATTGAGCTCGTCGAGATTGACTTTGCTGGCACGGATGGCGTTGTCGATATTCCCGAGTGCTTCGGGCTTTTGGTGCAGTACCCCGGGGCATCCGGTCGCATTGTTGACCCCACCGCCGTCATCGCCGCCGCCAAAGAAATGGGCGCCATCACAATCGTGGCTGCCGACCTTTTGGCGCTCACGCTCATTTCCTCTCCGGGAGAACTCGGTGCCGATGTCGCCGTGGGCACCAGCCAGCGTTTTGGCGTTCCCATGGGCTTTGGCGGACCCCACGCCGGGTACCTCGCCGTTCGCGCGGGACTCGAGCGCAGCATGCCCGGCCGCCTCGTCGGTGTCTCGGTAGATGCCAACGGCGAACCCGCCTACCGTCTCACCCTGCAGGCGCGGGAGCAGCACATCCGTCGCGACAAGGCCACCTCGAACATCTGCACCGCGCAGGTTCTTCTCGCCGTTATGGCGGGTATGTACGCGGTCTATCACGGGCCAGATGGCCTGCGAGATATCGCTCAGAATGTCCACGCCAAGACCACCGCGCTCGACGCCCTTCTGCGTGCCGGCGGCTCAGAACTCGCGCACGACAGTTTCTTCGACACCCTCGAGGTGCGTGTGACCGGGCGCGCCTCCGTCATCTTTGAGGTGGCAAAAAACGCCGGATTCCTGCTGAACATGGTCGACGATGACACCATGCGCATTTCACTGGATGAGACGACCACACGCGGTGAAGTTGAGGCTGTGGCCCGGTTCTTTGGCGAGGCCGAAGGGTATCTTGACGCTCCGGATGCCCTGCCTACCGCCCTGGTGCGCACCAGCAGCTACCTGACGCACGAGGTCTTCAACTCGTACCGCTCCGAGACCGCCATGATGCGCTACCTCAAGCGCTTGGCCGATTACGACTATGCGCTCGATCGTGGAATGATTCCGCTGGGCTCGTGCACCATGAAGCTCAACGCGGCCACCGAGATGGAGGCCGTCTCCTGGCCCGAGTACGCAGGGCTGCATCCCTTCGCTCCTGCCGAGGATGCCGCCGGCTACCTTGAGCTCATTGCGCAGTTGGAGAAGTGGCTCGTGGATGTCACCGGCTACGACACGGTTTCACTCCAACCCAACGCGGGTAGCCAAGGCGAACTCGCGGGCCTGCTCGCCATTCGCGGGTATCACCACGCCAATGGTCACGGCGAACGCACTATCTGTCTCATCCCTTCGAGTGCCCACGGCACGAACGCGGCCAGCGCTGTTCTGGCCGGCATGAGCGTTGTCGTGGTGGCCTGTGACGAGGCCGGAAATGTGGATCTTGACGACTTGCGCGCCAAGATCGCGAGTGCTGGTGAGCACCTTGCCGCCCTCATGATCACGTATCCCTCCACTCACGGTGTGTATGAGCACGAGGTCCTCGAGATCACGAACGCGGTGCACTCCGCCGGTGGCCAGGTCTACGTGGATGGCGCCAACTTCAACGCCCTCACCGGTTTCGCCCGCTACGGCGACTTCGGTGGCGATGTCTCGCACCTGAACCTGCACAAGACCTTCTGCATCCCGCACGGCGGTGGTGGCCCCGGGGTGGGCCCCGTTGCCGCAAAGGCGCACCTCGCGCCGTTCTTGCCCGGCCACTTCGCCATGCAGTCAACGGAGCACGTTCTCGTAACCGATGGCGTCGTCTCCACGGTGAAGCATGGCGGATTGCAGATATCGGCAGCGCCCTACGGCAGTCCCAGCATCCTGCCCATCTCGTGGGCGTACATCCGCATGATGGGGGAGCAGGGAATCCGCGACGCAACGGCCAGTGCGGTTCTTGCGGCAAACTACATGGCGCGCCGCCTTGCCGACCACTTCCCCGTTCTGTACACGGGAGAAAACGGTCTCATCGCGCACGAATGCATCCTCGACGTGCGCGTGTTGACCGACTCCACGGGAATCACTGTTGACGACGTGGCAAAGCGCCTCGTGGACTTCGGTTTCCACGCCCCCACCATGAGCTTCCCCGTTCCGGGCACCCTCATGATTGAGCCCACCGAGAGCGAGGACTTGGCAGAGATTGAGCGCTTCATCGAAGCGATGATCACGATCAAGGCCGAAGCGGATGCTGTCGCAGCCGGCGTCTGGCCCGCCGATGACAACCCTTTGGTCAACGCCCCTCACACGGCCGCCATCATCGCTGGTGACTGGTCTCATCCCTACTCACGGGAAACAGCCGTCTACCCGTTCGCACCTGGCTTGGATGCCGTATCGCGCACGACCCGCATCCGCAGTAAGTATTGGCCTCCGGTGCGTCGCGTCGACAACGCGTTCGGCGACCGCAATTTGGTGTGCTCCTGCCCCCCTCCGGAGGCCTTCGAGAGCTAGGGGCCTCTACAACGAGAGGGTTGCC
>CANEXL010000084.1 GCA_947443745.1 Microbacteriaceae bacterium
GTCATCACTCCTAGCCTTCGAGAATCTGTTGAAGCAGGCGGCGGTGCCCAGTTCTGGCAGTCGGCGAACATTCCCACAAACACCGTGGCGGCGCCGGGGCTCGTCGTCGGCACGCTCATGGATATCCCTGGCAACGGCAGCTATGAGTTGTACATCGGTTACGACCTCGCGCAGGCCGAAGAGACGCTGCAGTTTATCCAGCAGGTTCTGTGGATTTCGGGCCTCGGGCTACTCCTGTTGGTGGGCGCCATCGCCTGGGTGGTCGCCCGTCTCGTGGTGTCTCCCATCCGTTTCGCAGCCCAAACCAGTGAACGGCTGGCCGCCGGAGACCTTGCCGTTCGTCTCCCTGAGAAGGGCGAAGACGTGGTCGCGACCCTTGCTCGTAGCTTCAATCACATGGCCGATAGCATGCAGGGCCAGCTCACTGAGCTCGCCGAACTGTCGGTCATGCAGCAACGATTCGTGTCGGATGTGTCGCACGAGCTCCGCACCCCGCTGACGACCATCCGCCTGGCTGGTGACATGCTCTACGACCAACGTGAGGATTTCGATCAGACCACGAGGAGAACGACGGAGCTCTTGCACACGCAGGTTCAACGCTTCGAAAAGCTCCTCGGTGACCTGCTCGAAATCAGTCGTTATGACGCGGGATCGGTCGAGCTTGAGGCCGAGCCCACAAACGTGGTGCAGCTGGTTCAGGACATTGTGGGGACGATGACGACTCTGGCCGAGCGCTACGGGTCGGAGTTATCTTTGCGCGCCCCCGGAGGCCATTTCAATGCCGACGTCGACCCGCGCCGTATTCGTCGCATCGTCACCAACCTCATCGGTAACGCCATCGAACATGGCGAAGGAAAACCCATCGAGTTGGAGGTCGACAGCAACGGCACGGCCGTCGCCATTGCCGTGCGCGACTACGGTGTGGGCATGACCCCGGAGCAGGCGAGTCAGGCCTTCAGCCGATTTTGGCGAGCGGATCCCTCGCGTCAGCGCACCCTCGGGGGCACGGGCTTGGGCCTCGCGATTTCGCTGGAAGACACGCGTGCCCATCGGGGAACACTCGACGTCTGGGCCAGCCCGGGCCAGGGGGCTCGCTTCCGCTTGACACTGCCGCGCAGTCAGAAGGTGCCGATCGCCAGCTCACCGTTGTCCTTAGAACCACTGCCCCAAGAAGCATCGCCCCTCAGCGCGCCGATCATCGACGAACCCCCAGTTCTCCCGATGGCAGCAGCTAAAGGCGGTGACGGAGGATGACAAGCGTTTCGTGGCACCGCACCGCGGTAAAAATCAGCGGGGCCATTCTGGCCCTCACAATGAGCGTGAGCATCGCAGGGTGCTCAGGAATTCCTCGGTCGGGAGAGGTTCATCAGGGGCAACCCGTTTCACAAGAGGGCCCCAATGCCATCGAGTTCTTGCCCGCGAGTCCCTTCGACGGTGCCACTCAGGAACAGATTCTGCGCGGCTTTCTCGACGCCGCTTCGAGTCCCCAAGATGATTTTGCCATTGCGCGTCAATACTTGGGATCCGCCTTCAAAACATCGTGGGATGCCAGCGCCAGCGTCAACGTAGATCTCGGCATTCGTTCCATTGCGTCGACCGGCGCAAACTCGTCGACACTGAAAACGGAGACATCGGCGACGGTCGATGCTCGAGGGCAGTACAGCGAAATTAAGCCGGGTGTTCCCATCACCTTGACCTACGAGTTCATCAACGAGGGCGGGCAATGGCGCCTCTCTTCGGCCCCTGACGGCGTCGTGATCGATCGCTTCACGTTCGACCAAATCTTTGCGACACATGCCCTCTATTTTTATGACCCCACCTTCACCCATCTCGTTCCCGACCTGCGGTGGTTTCCCTCCGGCTCCTCCACCCCGACGCGCATTATGAAGGCTCTTCTGCTCGGGCCGGCAGCGTGGCTTGCGGAAGGGGGCGCCGTCGTTACTGCTTTCCCGAAAGGCGCGGCCCTCGTCGCTGATGCGGTTCCCATCGTCTCCCGGGTGGCTTCGGTAGACCTGACTCCGCAGGTTTTGGAAGCACCCGCGGGGGGCCTCCAGCACATGTTGGCCCAGGCAGCAGCGAGTTTGAATTCCGTCGATACCGTGTCGGATGTTCAACTTCTCGTCGATGGCAACGTCCAACAAATTGCGACCGCGCCTAATCCCAATCCCGACCTCACCGCCCGCGTAGATGGCCGGCCTCTGGTGATGGCGGATGGCACCTTTGGATTCCTGAACGAGACGGCTGTCGAGCCCGTTGCCGGGCTTTCTCCCCTGTTGGAGTCGCTCAACCCATCTGCCGTAACGGTCGATTCGACTCTGTCGTTGGCCGCTGCCCGCACCGAGGCCGGCGTTGCCTTGGTGCGGTCCACATCGGGCGTCACGATTCTGGATTCTCGTCCCAACCTCATTTCCCCCGTCCTTGATTCTTCGAATTACATCTGGACGGTGCCTGCCGATGCCCCCAGCCAGGTCATCGCGTACTCGACCGACGGGCAAGCGACGCCGTTGACGACACCGTGGCCGACGGCGACGCGAATCGTGGCGCTCAACATTTCCCGGGACGGGAGCCGGGTAGTGGCACTCCTAGAAGATTCGGGTCGCACTCGATTCGTGGCCGCGAACATCCAACGGGGGGATCGAAACCGCCCCACCGTCATTGGTACCCCGATCGAGTTGGCAGTGGATGCTGGAACGCCCCTCGACGCCGCGTGGGCGGACGCCGTCACCGTTGTTTCTCTCGTCCAAGCCGCCGATGGCACCTCGCTCATGATGAGCCAGACGATCGGCGGGCAAAGTGAGAGATTGCCCGACAGCATGGCGGCTATCTCCTTGGCTGGCGGCAACGTCATCACGCAGCTCCGGGTGCGGGCATCCGACGGCAGCCTCTCCGTTCTGCGCGGAAGTGCCTACTGGCAGGTCGTGTTCAGTAAAGTGACAGTACTCGCCACCCTGCAGTAAGCACATCAGCCGCCTTTCCTCCACCAGGGCAACTCGCGAGACGTTGTTCGTCGTTGCACTCCTCGTCGAGGACCGCTGGCTCTCGCTGGAGAAAACTTGCCCCGTGAAAGAATTCTTGTTTCGCGAGGCAGCTCTCGACGCCCTCGCCATCGTCTTTCCCGTGAATTGCGGAGGCTGCGGTGAACCCGACCGAGTGCTGTGCGTGCAGTGCCAGTCGGGGCTTATCCCGGCGGTTCGTCGCTTTGAGCTTGAAGCCCCGGGCCGGGCCGCCTTGAGCACGTGGGCGGGGCTCTCCTATGACGGGCCACTCCCGGCGGTGCTCCACGCGTTCAAGGAATCGGGGCGCACGCATCTCGCACACGCTCTCGCAGGTCCACTGCGGGCTGCCATCATCACCGCCTGGCATTCTCTCTCGCCCGGAGAAGCCGTGACCTTCGTCAGCCCTCCTTCCACGCGCCAAGCTCATCGTTCCCGCGGGTATGTCCCCCTGGACGTTCTCACACAGCGACTCAACATCAGAACCGCACGGTTGCTCGTCGCGGCAGGGTCGCGGCAGGACCAGTCGATTCTTGGGCGCGAGGAACGATGGCAGAACCTCGATGGCTCCTTGCGGGTCGTCAAGGAGTCGATTGCCGGGCGACGCATCATCTTGCTCGATGATGTCGCCACCACCGGCGCCACGTTGCATGAGTGCGCTCGCGCCCTCACCGAGGCGGGTGCAACGGTGCTCGGGGCCGTCGTCGTCGCACATACGGAGCGGCGCATCCCGCTGCCGCTGATGACAGAGCCTGTCGCGCAACAGGGAGTTCTTGTGGCAACAACATCCGTTCCGTCAGAAATGAGTGCGGCCATGGAATCTTTCGGCACACTCTCAGCGAAATTACGTGACAGATAGATGCTCTTCCCACTACCGTGAAGTAACACACGGCGTGAAATACCTCGCCCTCTTGGTTGGGCGGCACGCCAGGAACCGGGAGGCCACCATGGAACTCATCATTGTTGCTCGACACCTCGAGGTAACAGACCGATTCCGACGCTATGTCGATGACAAGGCTGGCAAGATTACGGCCCTTGCAGATCGACCGCTGGAACTCCACATCACCGTTAGTCGCCATCACGGCGGCAAGGGACTCGTGGGCAGTGATCGCGTCGAACTCACCCTGATAGGAGCCGGCCCCATTGTGCGGGCCGAGTCAGACGGTGAAGATAAGTACGCCGCCTTCGACCTCGCCTTGGGGCGTCTACTCGAACGATTGCGTCGCGCAAAAGATCGCAAGAAGGTTCATCGCGGGGGAGCTCATCGCCCCACGTCCTTGCAGGAGGCGAGCGGTTCCGGATTTAGTCAAGTCGACCTCACCCCGGCATCTCCGGAGGAGATGGAACGTGTCGCTACGGGGGCCATTCCCATCTCTTCGGGATCCGCTCAGGCCGCAGCGGCAGCCGAGGTCGAAGCCGAGCGAGCAGCGCTCGATGACGAGGAATACACTCCGGTCATCATCCGTAAGAAGGTATTCGAAGCACCACCAATGTCGCTTGATGATGCGATGTACCTGATGGAACTGGTCGGGCACGACTTCTATCTCTTTGTCGACGAAGAGACGCAACGCCCCAGTGTGGTCTACCGCCGCAAGGGCTGGGACTATGGCGTCATCGGGCTGGACAAAGCGAGCTAGAGCCTTACTCAGCTCGCGTCCAGCTCATTGTTAGGTAGCATTAGGGCGGTCTGATTTTCAACACTTCAGGCCGCCCTAACGCCGTCTGGCGCCCACAAGCACGGGAGAGTTTTCGTGGCAACAATTCTTGACAAGGTCCTTCGTCTCGGTGAAGGTCGCATCCTTCGCAAGCTCGAGAGCAGCGCGAAGTCGATCAACGCCCTCGAGGAAGACTTCACACACCTCAGTGATGATGAACTTCGCAACGAGACGACAGAGTTCCGCAAGCGCTTTGCCGAGGGTGAGTCCCTCGACCACATGCTTCCTGAGGCTTTCTCCGCCGTGCGTGAAGCTGCGCGCCGCACCCTCGGCCTTCGTCACTTCGATGTGCAGCTCATGGGTGGAGCCGCCCTCCACCTCGGCAACATTGCCGAAATGAAGACCGGTGAGGGCAAGACCCTCGTCGCCACTCTTCCGGCCTACCTCAACGCCATCGCCGGCCGCGGCGTGCACATTGTCACGGTCAACGACTACCTCGCCAGCTACCAGAGTGAGCTCATGGGCCGCGTCTTCCGCGCGCTGGGCATGACCACCGGTGTGATCATTGCCGGCCAAGAGCCAGCCCTTCGCCGCGAGCAGTACCTCGCCGATGTCACCTACGGCACCAACAACGAATTCGGATTCGACTACCTCCGCGACAACATGGCGTGGCAGGCATCGGATCGCGTTCAGCGCGGCCACTACTTCGCCATCGTCGACGAGGTCGACTCCATCCTCATTGATGAGGCTCGCACCCCGCTCATCATTTCTGGTCCCGCATCCGGTGAGGCGAACCGCTGGTTCACTGAATTTGCCTCCATCGTCGAGACTCTTACGCCCGGTGAAGATTACGAAGTGGATGAGAAGAAGCGCACCATTGGTGTGCTCGAACCAGGCATCGAACGCGTCGAGGATCACCTCGGTATCGACAACCTGTACGAGTCGGCCAACACGCCTCTCATCTCCTTCTTGAACAACTCGATCAAGGCCAAGGCTTTGTTCAAGCGGGACAAGGATTACGTCGTCATGAACGGCGAAGTTCTCATTGTGGATGAGCACACCGGTCGTATTTTGTCGGGCCGCCGTTACAACGAAGGTATTCACCAGGCAATCGAGGCAAAAGAGGGCGTCGAGGTCAAGGCCGAAAACCAGACCCTCGCCACGGTTACCCTGCAGAACTACTTCCGTCTGTACGAGAAGATTTCGGGCATGACCGGTACGGCAGAAACCGAAGCCGGCGAGTTCATGTCGACGTACAAGATCGGCGTCGTCGCGATTCCCACGAACAAGCCCATGCGCCGCATCGACCAGTCGGACCTCGTGTACAAGAACGAGGTCATCAAGTTCGAGCAGGTTGCCGAAGATATTGCCGAGCGTCACGCTGCCGGCCAGCCCGTTCTCGTGGGTACCACCAGTGTTGAGAAGAGCGAGTACCTCTCGAAGCTTCTCGCGAAGAAGGGCATTCGCCACGAGGTTCTCAACGCCAAGAACCACGCGCGTGAGGCAGCCATCGTTGCGCAAGCCGGTCGTTTGGGCTCTGTCACCGTTGCCACCAACATGGCCGGTCGTGGAACCGACGTCATGCTCGGCGGCAACGCGGAATTCCTGACCGTAGCCGAGCTCGCTTCTGCCGGGCTCAACCCAGGGGAGACCCCCGAAGAGTATGAAGCCGCGTGGGACGAAGCATTTGCACGCGTCAAGGCTCAAGTTCAGACCGAGGCCGACAAGGTCGTCGAGGCTGGTGGCCTCTACGTGCTGGGCACCGAGCGTCACGAGTCGCGCCGCATCGACAACCAGTTGCGTGGTCGCAGTGGCCGCCAGGGTGACCCCGGCGAGAGCCGGTTCTACCTCTCGCTCACCGATGACCTCATGCGTCTCTTCAACTCGGGTGCTGCCGAGGCAATTATGTCGCGTAGCAACATTCCCGATGACACGGCCATCGAATCTGTCATCGTGAGCCGCGCCATCCGCTCGGCACAGTCGCAGGTAGAGGCCCGTAACGCGGAGATCCGCAAGAACGTGCTCAAGTATGACGACGTGCTTAACCGTCAGCGTGAGGCCATCTACAGTGACCGTGCCCACATCCTTGAGGGTGACGACCTGAGCGACCGCGCTCACGCCTTCCTCGAAGACGTTGTCGACGAAGCGCTCACCGCCCACGTCGGCGAAGGTAACGGCGATGACTGGGACTTCGACGCCCTCTGGAACGAACTCAAGACCATCTACCCCATCGGTCTCACTATCGATGAGGTCATTCAGGAGGCTGGCAACAAGGGTCGCGTGAATCGTGAGTTCATGCGTCGCGAGATCCAGTCGGATGCCGTCGAGACCTACAAGGCCCGCGAGTCCGCCCTCGGTGCCCCCGCCATGCGCGAGCTCGAACGTCGCGTTGTTCTCTCGGTGATTGACCGCCGTTGGCGTGATCACCTCTACGAGATGGACTACCTGAAAGACGGTATCGGCTTGCGCGCCATGGCACAGCGTGATCCTCTGGTCGAGTACCAGCGCGAAGGTTTCGCTCTGTACCAGGGCATGATGGCTCAGATCAAGGCCGAGTCTGTTGGATTCTTGTTCAACCTAGAGGTTGAGGTCAATCAGGCCGCTGGCGACCCCGCGCACCCCAGCATCGCCGCCAAGGGTCTTGCCCGCGAGGATGCCGCCGCTGAGAACCTCAGTTACATGGCTCCGTCGGAAGACGGCCAGGTTGAGGTTCGGGATCAGCGTGGACGCGTTGAGCAGGCCGCTACGGCCAAGGCCCAAAACGTCATCAATAACGGTCAGCAAGTGACACCGGAACAGGCACAGGCCACCACACCAGCACCCGCTGCCGGTCAGGTTGGGCGAGGCGCATTCGGTCAGAAGACAACGGATGCTCCTCCCGCCGCAAACCGCCGGGACCGTCGCGCCAAGTAGTTCTTAAACACAAGGCTGGCTCCGGGAATTCATTTTCCGGAGCCAGCCTTTTTTGTGTTGTTCGAGACACCGGCCTTTTGCCAGCTGGCACGTCCCCAGTCAGCAGGGCGGGCCTGATGCGGCTGCCTACAGCACGTGCACAGCACTCGCGCGCCAGCGGTTGTCCATTCCCTCGAGGCGAATGGCAACGGAGCGCGTGCGCGCCTTCCCATGGATGATGACGACCGCTTCGACAACACCGTCGGCGGGCTGGGAGATCAGGGTGCGACCTACGGTGAAACTTGGGCGATGAGCCGGCACGTTTTTCAGGGTGCGGGCACGCTGAGAGATATGGACGCGCTTCAACAAATGGTGGTAGACCTCATCCGTGACCCAGCGAGCAATTTGGTCTAGTTCGCGGGCACCGGCCAAGATTTCGAGCACACTGCGGGCCAAGTTTTCGGCCAACAGGGAGGGGTCGGGCAACTCATTCGTGGCAGTGGGCTGGTGCCCAAAGAACTCCTCGGGCACAAAGCTGCCCA
>CANEXL010000085.1 GCA_947443745.1 Microbacteriaceae bacterium
GCTTGAGCGGGAAGGTCGAGCCCGAGGAGTGCCGCTGACCTTGCCAACACGATGGTGAGCTCCTCATTGGAGTAAAACTCAAGATGGCCCGTAAAGCCGAAGCGGTCGCGTAGCGGATTTGCCAGTAGTCCCGTGCGCGTCGTGGCACCCACCAAAGTGAAAGGCGGAAGCTCTAAGGGGATGGACGTGGCCCCGACGCCTTTGCCGACCATAATGTCGACGCGATAATCCTCCATTGCGAGGTAGAGCATTTCCTCTGCAGACTTGGCCATGCGGTGAATCTCATCGATGAAGAGAACCTCGCCGGGCACGAGTGAAGACAGAAGCGCTGCGAGATCGCCTGCGTGGGAGATTGCGGGGCCGCTGGAGAGGCGCAGAGCCCGGCCGCTCTCACGCGCTACGATCATGGCCAACGTTGTCTTGCCAAGGCCGGGAGGGCCCGCAAAAAGAATGTGGTCGGGGGTTCGCTGGCTCATTTCAGCCGCTTTGAGCAGCAGTGAGAGCTGGTTAACCACGCGGGTTTGTCCGACAAATTCGGTGAGGTCAGACGGGCGCAATGCACCCTCGAATTCCAACTCGACGCTCCCCTGCGGGAGGGCATCCGTAATGGGGGAAACGCCGCTGTCGTCGGTCATTTAGTTCCCTTTGATAAGGCAGCGAGGGCGAAGCGCAACAGTGTCGCTGCCGTCGCATCAGATTGTTCCGTCTGAACACTCTCAACAGTCTCCCGAGCGGTTCGTTCCACCCAGCCCAGGCCGACGAGAGCGACCACGACAGTTTCGGCGGCATCGCGCGCTGAAACGGGTGCCTTTGGTACGACACTGCTCATCGTGACAGCCGACAGTTTTCCCGCAAGTTGGACGATGATCAGTTTCGCTGTCTTGGGACCGATGCCGCTGACTTTGCGAAAGACTGAGTCGTCTTCGTTGACGACGGCCATGAATGCTTCGGCTGGAGTCAGCTGCCCCATAATAGCGAGAGCCGATCGTGGGCCCACTCCTGAAACGGTCAGAAAAGCGTCGAATAATTCAAGACTTTCTTGGTTTTCAAAACCAAACAATGTCATTGAATCTTCGCGAACAATGAGGGTGGTCAGCATGCTGACGGTCTCCCCCACACTCAGCAATGATCGATGGCTAGAGGTGATTGCCACAAGGTAGCCAACGCCACCGACATCGATAACACACGCAGAATCGCGAACGGACAATACCGTTCCACGCACAGAAGCAATCACGTTCTTGAGACTAGTTCTTTGGCCGATGACGTCGAGCTAGGCTCTCCGCTTCACGCCAACGCTGCTGTGCCGGGGTGAGGCCACCCGGAGGAGGAGTCACCCCTCCCGCGCCGTGATGTGAATCTTCATGAACGGCCCCTATCACGGAATCCGCACGCCCACGCCAGGCATTGCAGATCGCAAGAGCGAGGGCATCCGTGGCATCCGGTAGAAATGAATCAGAACCAATCGGGAGTAAGCGACGCACCATTGCCGCGACCTGTGCCTTATTTGCCCGCCCGGAACCTGTGATCGACGCCTTTACCTCACTCGGAGTGTGCAGATCGACCGGGATGCCCCGAGAGGCGGCTTCCACCATGGCAATGGCACTGGCCTGAGCTACTCCCATAACCGAACTGAGGTTCTGTTGCGCGAAGACCTGTTCGATCGCCACCCGGTCCGGCTTGTGCACCTCGAGCAAGCGAACGAATTCGAGTCGCAGTGCCAAAAGTCGTTCGGGAAGAGGCAGGGCGGGAGACGTTTGAATAACGAGAACATCTACCAAGCCAAGGGTGCGATCATCGTGAGCGTCAATGACACCCACACCGCACCTCGTGAGTCCCGGATCGACTCCGAGAATGCGCAAGTGAGCCCTATTCGTCTTCTTCGAGTTCAGCCAAAACGGCCTCGCTCAAATCAAAATTGGAGTACACATTCTGCACGTCGTCGAGGTCTTCCATGGCCTCAATCACCTTGAAAATCTTGCGAGCCGTTTCAGCGTCAACATCGACGCTGAGGTTCGGAACGAATTCGACGTCAACGGAGTCGTATTCAATTTTTGCCTCGTTGAGGGCGGCACGCACGGCGGGCATATCATGGGGTTCCATGACGATCTCATAGGAGGAACCGTGGTTTTCAACGTCTTCGGCACCCGCATCGAGCACGGCAGCGAGGATGTCATCTTCGGTGACACCTTCTGTTGCCGTGATGCGAATGATGCCTTTACGCGTGAAGTTGTATGCCACGCTACCGGGGTCAGCCATCGTTGCTGTGCTGCGCGTAAACGCTGTGCGAACTTCGGCAGCGGCACGGTTCTTGTTGTCGGTGAGACACTCGATCATGAGCGCAACACCACCGGGAGCGTAACCCTCGTAAATGATGGTCATGTAGTCGACGCTCTCGCCAGATAGCCCGGCACCACGCTTGACGGCGCGGTTGATGTTGTCGATGGGGACGCTGGTCTTCTTCGCCTTCTGAATGGCGTCGACGAGCGTCGGGTTTCCTGACAGGTCGGCCCCGCCGAGCTTGGCCGCAACTTCAATGTTTTTGATGAGCTTCGCAAACGACTTCGCACGGCGAGAATCTTTAATCGCCTTTTGGTGCTTCGTAGTGGCCCATTTAGAGTGTCCAGACATACGAAGATTCTAGCTTTCTTGAAGCTCGCGGGAAGCGGCCACACGCCCCAAAAAGTATTCGTGAATGCGGGTGTCACCGTTTACTTCAGGATGGAAAGAAATCCCCAACAGGTTGCCTTCTTCAACGGCGACGATGCGACCGTCATCAAGGCGCGCCAAGACAGTGACGCCGGCACCGACGCGCTCCACAATCGGAGCCCGGATGAACGTTGCGGCGATGGGGTCCTTTGTCACCACGGGCATCGACAAGTTGGTCTCAAAGGAGTCAATCTGCGTTCCGAATGCGTTACGGCGAACGTCCACATCCAAGCCGCCGAGTGACTTCTGATCGTCCATGGCATCGAGGATGTTGTTGGACAACATGATGAGTCCCGCGCACGTTCCCAAGACGGGCAACCCCGCAGCAATGGCTGCTGTGAGCGGCTCGTACATGCCAAACAAGCGCACGAGTTTGTCCATCACCGAAGATTCGCCTCCGGGAATGACAAGACCGTCAATCGAAGCAAGCTCCTCCGGGCGACGAACCTTAATCACTTCTGCGCCGAGACGCTCGAGAACAAGAATGTGCTCTCGAACATCCCCTTGAAAAGCGAGAACGCCTATGCGCAGGGGTTGGGTGTTACCAACCACGATCGGCAAGGCGGTGAGGAGCAGGAATGTCGTTGACGTTGATGCCCACCATTGCTTCGCCGAGGCCACGTGAGGTTTCGAGAATAACAGCAGGGTCGTCATAGAACGCGGCAACCTTGACGATGGCGGCGGCACGAGCAGCGGGGTTACCCGACTTGAAGATTCCCGAACCAACGAAGACACCGTCCGCGCCGAGCTGCAGCATCATGGCGGCATCTGCTGGAGTGGCGATACCACCCGCGGTGAAGAGGGGGACGGGTAGTCGACCAGATTCGGCAACCTCGAGAACGAGCTCGTAGGGAGCCTGAAGTTCCTTGGCTGCTACATAAAGTTCGTCTTTGCTCATCGACGACAGCATGCGAAGCTGTGAGTTGATTTTGCGGATGTGCTTGGTGGCCTCAGAGACGTCGCCCGTTCCTGCTTCACCCTTCGACCGAATCATGGCGGCACCCTCGTTGATACGACGAAGAGCCTCTCCTAGGTTTGTTGCTCCGCAGACGAAGGGAATCTGGAACGCCCACTTGTCGATGTGGTTGATGTAGTCGGCGGGGCTGAGAACTTCAGACTCGTCGATGAAGTCAACGTTGAGAGCCGCGAGAACTTGAGCCTCCACGAAGTGACCGATACGGGCCTTTGCCATGACGGGAATCTTGACTGCAGCTTGGATGCCTTCGATGAGGTCGGGGTCACTCATGCGCGCCACGCCACCCTCGGCGCGAATGTCGGCTGGCACGCGCTCAAGAGCCATGACAGCGATGGCACCGGCGTCTTCGGCAATGCGTGCCTGTTCAGCGTTGACGACATCCATGATGACGCCGCCCTTGAGCTGCTCCGCAAGACCACGCTTGACGCGGCTGCTACCGGTGTTAGATGAATTCTGCACTTCAGTCATTTTCACTACTTCTTGTCTGTGATGTGGGTGATGGAAACGAGTTAGTTTGTGGGCCAAGCGTTAGCAATGGAGATTCGAACATCTCCCAGCAACGCCGTAATTGCTTTGGTTTTCGCAATAATGGGGAAGAAGTTTGAGTCCGTTGCCCAACGTGGAACCACGTGCTGGTGCAAATGTCCGGCAATCCCCGCTCCGGCAACCTGCCCCTGGTTCATTCCGATGTTGAAACCGTGACTGTTGGAAACTTCTTTCAAAACACGCATTGCTGTTTGAGTCAGACTACCTATTTCAGCAATCTCTTGGGCGGTCGCTTCGTCATACATCGCAACGTGGCGGTAGGGACAAACCAACAAATGACCACTGTTGTAGGGATACAGGTTCAAAAGAACATATGCAAATTTCCCTCTGGCGACAATCAAGGCGTCTTCGTCACTCATGGCGGGGGCGAGACAGAAGGGGCAATCATCGTCGTGAGGCTGCTGCCCATTCTGGATATAGGCCAAACGATGCGGCGTCCACAGGCGTTGAAACTCGTCGGGAACGCCGGGAAGGTCGCTCGCCGCACGAAGATCGCCATCGCTCATGTCGGAACCGGTCTTGTTTGCGTCGGACTCGCTGGCACCGATGACGTTCTTGGCACTCATAGGTCTGTTGCTCCCATGATTTGACGGTGGTCTGCGACGGCAGCTTTCACGAGCGCTATTGCCTCGGCGATAGGCACGCCATTCCGCTGCGTGCCATCACGGAATCGGAAGCTGACGGCTCCATTGGAGCGATCCTCTTCGCCCACGATCATCTGGAGTGGAATCTTCTGAGCTGCCGCATTGCGGATCTTCTTTTGCATGCGGTCGTCGGACGCATCCAGTTGAGCGCGAACTCCGGATGTTTTCAGCTGAGCGATAACGTCGCCCAGGTAATCCTCATATTCCGCTGCCACGGCGATGCCCACGACCTGAACGGGAGATAGCCATAGCGGGAAGGCGCCGGCATAGTGCTCCGTCAGAACGCCGAAGAATCTTTCAATCGATCCAAACAGAGCGCGGTGAATCATGACGGGGCGGTGACGGCCTCCATCGCTTCCCGTGTACTCAAGGTCGAATCGCTCGGGGAGGTTGAAGTCGAGCTGGATGGTCGACATCTGCCAGGTGCGGCCGATCGCGTCGCGGGCTTGCACCGAAATCTTGGGACCGTAGAACGCCGCTCCCCCGGGATCCGGAACCAACGTGAGACCCGACTCCTCGGCGACGCTCCGAAGCGTCTCCGTTGCCTCTTCCCAGACGTCGTCATCGCCAACGTACTTGTTGGGGTCCTTGGTGGAAAGCTCCAAGTAGAAGTCATCGAGACCGTAGTCGCGGAGCAGAGAGATAACGAAATCGAGGAGCTTGGTGAGCTCGGCGCGCATATCTTCACGCGTCGTGAAGATGTGGGCGTCATCCTGTGTCATTCCCCGCACGCGGGTGAGGCCGTGCACGACGCCGGACTTCTCGTACCGATAGACCGAACCGAACTCAAACATTCGCAAGGGAAGCTCGCGATAGCTCTTGAGGCGCGACTTGAAGATAAGAATGTGGAAAGGGCAGTTCATGGGCTTCAAGAAGTACTGCGTGCCAGCGCGCGTGATTTCGCCGGCATCGTTCTTCACCTCATCCACCGTCATGGGGGGGAACATTCCGTCGGCATACCAGGCAAGGTGGCCACTGGTCTCAAATAGATTCGCCTTGGTGATGTGGGGCGTGTAAACGAACTCGTAGCCGGCTTCTTCGTGACGGCGACGAGAGTAATCTTCCATTTCCCGACGGATGATTCCGCCCTTGGGATGGAAGACAGGAAGGCCCGAACCAACCTCATCAGGGAAAGAGAAAAGATCGAGCTCAACACCAAGACGACGGTGATCACGCTTGGCGGCCTCTTCGAGACGCTCCTGGTACTCGCGCAGCTCAGCCTTGCTCGGCCAGGCTGTTCCGTAGATTCGTTGAAGCTGAGGGTTCTTCTCACTCCCCCGCCAATACGCTGCGGCGAGGCGCGTGAGGGCGAATCCATTGCCAATCATGCGCGTGTTGGGCAGGTGAGGCCCGCGGCAGAGGTCCTTCCAGACCGTCTCCCCGGTTGCGGGATCGATGTTGTCATAGATGGTCAGCTCATTGCCGCCAACTTCAACACTCTCGTTGTCATCGCCGGTGTTGCCACCCTTGAGCCCGATAAGTTCAAGCTTGTAGGGCTCACCAGCGAGCTCAAGCCTAGCTTCGTCATCCGTCACAACACGACGGGTATAACGCTGGCCCGAACGGATGATGCGCTCCATTGCCTTCTCGAGGGCCTTCAGGTCTTCGGGGTTGAAGGCGACGGGCACGTCGAAGTCATAGTAGAAACCATCGGTAACGGGAGGTCCGATGCCGAGCTTGGCCTCGGGGTTGATGCTCTGAACGGCTTGGGCAAGAACGTGAGCGGCCGAATGGCGCAAGATGCTGAGGCCGTCGGCAGAATCGATCGTGACGGGCTCCACAACATCTCCGACACTGAGCACGTGAGCCAAGTCGCGAAGCTCGCCGTTGACACGCATCGCGACAATGTTGCGCTCTGTGAAGAGAGCGAAGCCGTCGCTCGAAGCCTGAATTGTCAAAGAATGGGAAAGTTCAGACACCGAAAACAGCACTCCTTAGCGAAACCACGTAGGACACAATTCTAACGACATCCGTCTCGACACTTACGGGTGGACGTCATCGATAATTGGGCAGAAAAAAACCCCGTTTTACCGGGGCTTTTTCAGTGAGCGATACTGGGATCGAACCAGCGACCTCTTCCGTGTCAGGGAAGCGCGCTACCGCTGCGCCAATCGCTCTTGCCAGTTCTTGCGAACTGGAGGTGGATGCGGGATTCGAACCCGCGTGGACGGCTTTGCAGGCCGCTGCCTAGCCTCTCGGCCAATCCACCATGAGTGGTTTCCCACACACAGTGAGTTGGCCGTTTGACTGACCACACTCGAGCGGATGACGAGATTCGAACTCGCGACCCTAACCTTGGCAAGGTTATGCGCTACCACTGCGCCACATCCGCTTTTGCTCCCTTGCGGGTGCTTTGCAACTTTACTGGAAGTCTGGACGAACACAAAACCAACACGCGATCAAAATCGACCAAAACGCCTGTTCTTCACGACAAATAGAACATGAGCTTTTGTGATGCGTGAAGTCTTGTAGCCTAAGGGTCTGAACTTTGTTGTCTCGGCCACAAAGATTCGGGCGATTGGCGCAGTTGGTAGCGCGCTTCCCTCACACGGAAGAGGTCATCGGTTCGAGCCCGGTATCGCCCACCGCGTAATCCTTGCCGCAGTGCGGACTCTCCGGAGTAGGGTCGAAATCTCAGTCGCCAACGAGAGAGAGCCTGACATGAAGCACGTAACCCTCGGAACCAACGGACTCGACGTCTCCCGCATTGGGCTGGGATGCATGGGCATGTCTGCCTTCTATTCCGGCGCCAGCCTCGATGATGCGGCGTCTATTCGCACCATTCATCGCGCTGTTGACCTCGGCGTCACCTTCTTCGATACTGCCGAAATGTATGGGCCGTTCATCAACGAGACCCTCGTTGGCAAGGCGCTGGCGGGACATCGCGACAAGGTTGTTATTGCCACCAAGTTTGGTACCGTCCTTCACCGCACGACAGGTGAGCGCGGCATCGACGGGTCTGCTGAGAACGTTCGCATTTCCGTCGAAGGATCGCTGAAGCGCCTCGGCGTCGACACAATTGACCTCTATTACCAGCACCGCATGGACCCATCGGTGCCCATCGAAGAGACCGTGGGCACCCTTTCTGAGCTCATCTCAGAAGGAAAAATTGCTCATTACGGTCTTTCGGAGGCGGCCCCC
>CANEXL010000086.1 GCA_947443745.1 Microbacteriaceae bacterium
GCCGTCCACAGCCTTGTCGAGGTCGGCATCGTCGAAGATGATGAACGGGGCGTTGCCGCCGAGCTCCATCGAGGTGCGGAGAACGTTGTCGGCCGCTTGACGCATGAGAGCCTGGCCCACACCGGTCGAACCGGTGAAGCTGAGCTTGCGCAGGCGCTTGTCGGCGATGATGGGGTCAGAAACCGCGGCCGTGGTGGAGGTCGTGAAGACGTTGACGACACCGGCAGGAACGCCGGCCTCTTCGAGGATCTTCATGAAGTACAGCGTGGTGAGCGGCGTGAGGCTCGCGGGCTTGATGACGACCGTGCAGCCGGCAGCGAGCGCAGGCGCAATCTTGCGGGTTGCCATGGCCAAGGGAAAGTTCCACGGAGTGATAAGGAAGCAGGGGCCCACGGGCATCTGCGTGATGATGGCGCGACCGGTGCCCTCGGGGTTGCTGCCGTAGCGGCCCTGTACACGAACCGCTTCTTCACTGAACCAGCGCAGGAATTCAGAGCCGTAGCCAACCTCGCCAAGAGCTTCGTTGAAGGGCTTGCCCATCTCGATGGTCATCAGCAGGGCGAACTCGTTCTTGTGCTCCTGCACGAGGTCAAATGCCTTGCGCAGGATGTCGCTGCGCGTGCGGGCAGGCGTGCGGGCCCACGAGTCTTGCGCGGCAACGGCGGCGTCGAGGGCAGCTTTGCCGTCGGCGGGACTGGCATCAGCAATGGTGGCAATCAGGTTGCCATTGGAGGGGTCATAGACGGGGAGCGTTTTGCCCCCGGTGGCGTCAACCCACGCACCGTTGATGTACAACTTCGTGGGGACAAGGGCCAACAGTTCGGCTTCAGAAATCATCGTCATTGCCATTTCTTCTCGGAAGTTTCAAGCCTACTCGCTTGACGGTAGGCGGTTTTTGACCCTGCGTGCAGAAACTCCGCCGGGACAGCGGTAAAAGGGAAAAGCCTCCACCGAAGTGGAGGCTTTTCCCAGAATCAGCGCGTCGTGCGAGCGGCCGCGGCCGTTAGCCGAGGTACGCCTTCTTGAGGAGTTCTGGATTCGTGAGGAGGGCATCCGCAGCGCCATGATAGGAAACGTGGCCGCTCGTGATGACGAGGGCATCGCTGGCAATCTTGAGAGCAAGGTGCGCGAACTGCTCGACGAGAAGAACGCCCACGCCTGTCTTGGCAATCTGCTCGATCACGGGGATCAAGCGGAGAAAGACCACCGGAGCGAGCCCCAACGACATCTCGTCCAAAAGAATGTACTTCGGCTTCGAGGCGAAGGCACGAGCCAAGACCACCATTTGCTGCTCACCGCCGGAGAGCAGCACAGTAGCGCTATCGAGACGTTTCTCCAGTTCGGGGAATAGGGCAAGAGCCCCGTCCATGTCCGCCTTGGTGCGCGCGGTGAGCTGCAGATTCTCTTTCACAGTGAGTGACGGGAAAATCATGCGCCCCTGCTGCACGTGCGCGAGGCCCGCGTGGGAACGACGACGGCGTGACATTTTGGAAATGTCGACTCCATCGAGCTCAATTGATCCACTGCTGATGCCAATCACACCCGAGAGGGACTCCAACAGGCTCGTCTTGCCGGCACCGTTGGGGCCGACCAGGGTCGTTACTTCTCCCGGCGTCACCTCGAGAGTGACGTTCGAGATGACAGGCCCAACGCCACGGCTCACCGTGACGTCATTCAACTTGAGACTCATAGCAGCTCCGTTTCGCCCATGTAGGCCTTGAGAACCTCGGGGTTGGAGAGAACGCTCTCTTGCGTCCCCGAAGCCAGTACTTCCCCAAAGTTCAGCACCGTGATAGAAGTGGACACACTTCGCACGAGGTCGAGGTCATGCTCAATGAGCAAGATGGTGACGCCGTAGCGCGAGGGGACCTGACGGAGTCGATCGCCAAAAGCGACGTGCTCGTCATGCGAGAGACCAGCGGCAGGCTCATCCAAGAGCAACACCTGCGGTTTAGCGGCAATGCTGGCCGCGACCTCAATGAGGCGACGGGTTCCAACATCCACAAGGCTCAAGGGAGTTCGCACCGGTGGGCAGGCAAAGAATGCGAGAATCTCGTCAATCTCGGCCGGCTTTGCCTGACCGCGCGAAACGAAACGCATGTACGCTCCCACGCTGAGGGTCGGCGGAACCCGGTCCTGTTGGTAAGTGCGACGCAGACCGCCGCGGGCGATCCGGTTCGGTGCCAACTTATCTAGGGACACACCGTTCAAGGCGACCGTTCCACCGTGCTCAGGCAGAAAACCTGTCAGCGCGTCGATGAGCGTCGACTTGCCTGCTCCGTTGGGGCCAATGAGCCCCAAGATCGTGCCTTCCTCGACGGCGAGGGTCACGTTGGTCAAAGCCTTGACGGCCCCAAACTCAACGGTGAGGCCCTTGATGTCCAGCAGAACTTTGCCGGTACCACGCGGGATTTCCACAGCAGCAATGGCCTGACTCGATGCCAAGCCCACCTCTGTCGGAATCATCGCTTTGGCGCGACGGCGACGGAATCCATTACGGATGTCGGTCCCCAAGTTCGACCCGGTCGTCAGCGCTTGAATTCCCAAGACACCAAAGATGACCGTTGACCATTCGAGAGGCACCTTCAGCAATTGCAAGATCCAGGGGATCACAACGAACAGGATTCCACCGAGGAGCGCCATGTCGATAAGGTGCGATCCCACGACAGCGCTCAGCACGTACATGCCCAAGGACTGCAACGGGGAAAAGCTCGAAAAGTTAGCCTGCGTGATCTGGCTGTCGAAAAGACCACCAGCGATACCGCCCACGAAGGCGCTAACGGCAAAGGCCGTGAGCTTGGCTACCTGAACGCTGGTGCCAGCGGATGCCGTTCCACGCTCGGAGAACGCAACCGACTTCCACGACGAACCCCAGCGACTGTGCTGGAGATACGTGATCGCGATGGCGACCAGAGCGGTGGTGACAACAGCGAAGATAAAGATTCCCTTATCGCCGCCAAAATCGGAACCGAGACCGAACGGGCGCGCAATGTGCTTGCCAGCGACGAGGGCGGGGAAAGACGTCTTCTGAAGCGTCAAGTCGAAAGCGGCCGCGATGCCCAGGGTAATCACGGCGAGGTTTACCCCGCGCAAGCGAAGGGCGGGCAGGCCGACGATGACGCCGATGGCAGCTGTTCCGACACCCGCTATCAGCATGTAGACAACGAACGAGAAGTTGCCGAAGATATTGCCCCAGATGTCGTTGACCGAGAACCACTCCACGATCCACGCTCCAACGGCGGCGAAGGAGAGCTGACACAGAGCAATCATGCCGGCAGTACCCGTTACAACGCCCAAACCCATGAGCGAGATACTCGCTACGAGGATGGTCGTGGGACGGAAGAGAGAATCTGCGGGGATGACAATCGCGATGATGATTCCGATCGCAATGGCAATTCCGCCGATGGCTAGAGGAAGCCACCATTTTTCTTGAGAAGCGACCCTAACGCGCAACATCCCAGACTTCCTTCCGTTGGTTCCACAAGAGGAACAAGATGATGAAGATGATGGGAACCCAGTCTCGAACAATGAGCAGGTTCGGGAATCCCGCGAACAATCCTTGGATTGCACCGATGGCGAGACCACCGATGAGGGCGAGGTCCATACGCTTGAAAGCTCCCACCAAGGCTGCGGCAGCTCCAGGGATCACAATGGACGAGAGGGTGACATAGTCGTTGCTGGCTGATGGGCCCACAAGCGCGACGGTGATGCCGGCGATGGCTCCCGTGACAAACCAGACGCTCACGTTGAGCATTTTGACGTTGAGTCCTAGGAGTTCGGCCGCCATTTGACGATCAGAAACAGCTCGAAGTTTGACGCCGAATGCCGTGAACTTGAGGAACGCCCACGATCCGACGGTGATGACAATTGCCAAGACGATGACGACGACGGTCACTTTGCTGACAACCGCACCCCCCGGCAAGGTAAAGAGCGGCCCGGCGACGATGGTGGGGAACGGCTGATTGCGGTATCCGAAAAGAATAAAGGCTAGGGAGATGAGAAAAAGCAACCCTGCAACCGTCACAGCCGAGCGCGCCGACGTAGATGCTTCGGAAAGCCACGTGGCGATGATCCAGCCAAGAAGGGCGGACAGTATTGCGGCGACTAAGACGCCAACGATGACCCCGACGAAGATGGGCAGATGCATCTTCGTCACGAGTGTCAAGGAGATGTAACCACCGAACATGCCGACGGCCACTTGGGCGAAGTTTACGACTCGTGTCAGCTGAGACATCAGTGTCAGCAGCACTCCCACGATGGCGTAGGTCGCGCCGGGCGTGAGACCCGCAACGACGTTGTTCAACCACATGTGAACTCCTAAAAAAGAACGTGATGATCGCCTCGTCAGTGAGGCTAGAAAAAAGAGGTGCTGTGGGGGCGCGAACGCCCCCACAGCTAGTGCGAATAACTCGCGGTGATTCCTTAGGAAGCAGGAATAACCGTGTTGACCCACTTCATGGTGTCGCCGAGGAGCCATGGGCCGACGCTCGTCCAGGCGCTGGAGCCGGGAGCGATGTCAACGCGGTAGGTCGCGGCGTTAGCCTGGTGCGATATGCCGGGTCCGAAGATCCAGGGGTTACCGCGCATGCCGCTTGTGTCTGCCTCTGTCTGAGACGTTGCAGCAGCCATGACCGACTTTGCCGTGACATCACCGGTGGTGCGCTCGAGAGCAGAGATAAAGTCCTTGGCAGCAAGGTAGCCACCCTGAGCGAAGGAGGACGCCGTAACGTTCTTTTCCTTCATCAAGGCCAAGAAGTCAGCGTTTGCAGGGTCATCCATGGGAGCGAACTCTGCAGGAACGGAAACCTTGCCACCGTAGGAAGCTACACCGGCTGCGAAGTCGGGGTAGTAGCACGAGGTCTGAACGTAGACAGGAATGGTCGAACCCTGAGCGGTCATCGCGGAAATCATTCCGGTAACGTCGGGACCCACACCACCAAGGATGGCGGCGTCGCAACCCTTGCCAAGCATGTTGGTCACAGCGGCAGTGTAGTCAGCGCCGTAAGCGACAGTGTCATCGATGTAGGCGAACTTGGTTCCGGTTGCCTTTTCGAAGTCCTTGAACGTCTGCTCGTACGCGAGCTTGGTTGCGGGGTCTGCGGTTGCGGCGAGGACACAGGCCTTCTTGGCTCCATCAATCTTTACGGCGTTCCACGCTGTTGCGTAAATGTCAAAGAAGGGGCCGTTGTTGGCGGGAGCGATGTTGGGGGTAGCGAAGCAGAAGGGGTCAACACCGGTTCCTTGGAAGGAGACGACGTCGTTGTCCTGCCACGTCTTGTAGTTCACGCCACACTCGAGGAGTGAGGAAGAACCGACCATAGCAACGGAGCCGGCTGCAAGTGCGTCCTTGGCAGCGGTTGCCGTGACAGCGGGGTCAATCTTGTCATCGTAAACGGTGTACGTGATGGGGTGACCGTTGAAGCCGCCAGCAGCGTTGTAGGCGTCAAAGACGGCCTGAGCTGCTTGGGGTGCCTCGGGGAAGACAGACAGGCTGCTGATTCCCGACACAACGATGGGAGTTCCTGTTGCAGGAGTTGCGCTACCGCCGGTAGCGGCCGGCGTGCTGGAACAGCCCGCCAGGATCAGTGCAGATGCGGCAGCAATGCCCGCTACTGCCAGTACTTTCTTGGTGATGTGCATGTGTGTTGCCTCTCGGTTGGGTGCGAAACAACTGTGTCTCGCGTGACGGAGTTCAGTGCAAATGTGACAAGACCTGAAGCGTCGAAAGAAATGACCTCATCGTCACTACCGATCCTGTGGCTAAAGATACGAGCAAGAAAAGGCTCGCCCTAGTCGCATGGGGTACTGGTGTTGTCTCAGAGCGAAGTGAGTCTCAACGGAGGAAAGCGGGCCTCAATGAGATTGACGGGTGCGTCGGAAATCTTCCATTTCCTGCGCACGAAAGTCACTCGGTGTTTGGCCAAAAGTCGCGCGAAATAACCGACTGAAGTGTGAGGCATCCATGAAGCCCCACCGAGCCCCCACCATGGCAACAGAGGTATTGAAATACAACGAATCAGCTAAGTCGCGGCGACAATGTTCCAGTCGACGGCCCCGGATCCACGCAGAAACGGTGACATCTTGGTCCTTGAAGATGCCATGCAAGTGGCGGGTGGAAATGAAATTCACGGCCGCAATTCCTGCCGGGCTCAGATCGGGATCTGACAGGTGCTCGTCAATGTAGGCGCGAATTTCTTGAACCCGCGTCGCTCGGTGATTTGCGTGGCTTTCGCCCCCGCGTGCATCCAGTTCGCTATGCAGAACCGTCGTTACGAGATCAAGCGTGTTGTGAAGCAGGCGAACCCCTGCATGACCACTAAGGCGATCCAAGTTTTTCGCAAGATGGGTCAAGAACGGGCCGACCATGCGGGTGAGTCCCTCATCCCCCGCAATTCTGGTCGCCGTCAGACGGCCAACTGCCTCTCGAGGTAAATCGATCATGCCCTGCGGAAACATGACGACCAGACACCGGAAGTCTGCATCGAACGCCAACGTGTACGGACGATCGGTGTCATAGATGGCGATGTCGCCTGGCTGCAAAGTAGCCTCGCGGCCGTCTTGCACCAGCAGCCCCGTTCCCGCAAGTTGCAAGGAGAGCTTGTAGTAGCGTTTTTCGCTGCGGGCGATGAGGGCGGGGGTTCGCTCAACGTGGTGGGCGCGAGCCGTAATTTCGGAGACCAAGATATCGCCCATGAAACGCGACCGAATCGATCCGACAAAGTTCTCCGTGTGCTCGGCCCGAACGTTCAGGGGAACAAAAGCTTGGGAGATGGCGTTGCGCCACTCGGAAAAGTCCTCCGTCGAAAACAGCGCCGTGGAATCCGGTCGTGTTTCGGTTGCAAAAGTCTCCACGTTGTACTCCTTCGTACAGGAAAAATTCGTTAGAAATTGTCGTGAAAAAAATTTCAGTGTGACTCTCGACCACATCATTTATATGTTTACACCAAACTTTCCCCCTGTCTCGCATCCCAAAGGCAATTTTCGGATAACGATTTACACCATCGGAAAACACATCTTGGGCCTATGGCGCGAAGCGATTCGCGATCGCTGCGGTATGAAAACCCAGCGGCTGTCTTGTCTCATCGCCGTACATGACTATTGCCGCAATCAGATACCAAGCCAACGACCCCTACTCCATTTCAAACCGGCCGAAAGAACTTCGGAAATAGGCCAGAGGAGAACCAAGTCTGGAAGACGCAGATTGGATCTCTGCTATAAAAATCGCGTGTGTTGCGTAGTCTTTTCTCTCTATGACGCGACACTCAAGATGAGCCAGGGCGTCAGCGAGGATTGGGTTTCCAAGACTGTCGTTCTTCACGTTCGTGCCTCGAAATTTATCGGCATGACTAGTTGCGAATTGAGATGCCAATTCTCCGTGGTCCTCGCCCAAAATGTTCACTGCAAAGACGCCCGTCTCCGAGATTACATTTGTAATGGCGAGGCGTTGGTTAAGGCACACCAAGATTGACGCGGGATCCATGGACAGAGACGTGACCGAGCTAGCTGTCACCCCGAATCGCTCGTTTCCGCGTTGAGAGCTGATGATTGAAACACCACTCACGAGGTTAGATATTACGTCGCGGAAAACATCTCGATCGACCATCGAACTAAGTTGAGTTTCTGGATTCAACATTTGATTCCTTCCCCCTAATGGGGTGGTTCCCCCATTGCCAGATTCACATGACCCCGGTTAGGGTCTCGAGTAGAGCATGTCTCTTCGGGTGTTAACCGAAACGAAATATTGAGGGAAATGAAGAAAAGCGAGGTTGGGACAATACCGCGTTACTCTCCGGGCACTCCACCTTCGATCATCCGAACCAAAATTGCTTTCCCCCCGCTCGGCGCAAATTTGGTGACCCGGCCGAGATTAACTAAATTTATCTCCGACACGATTCTCGACAATCAAACCATTATCGTGGTTGCGACGGCAGGATCTGGCAAGACAACAGCAGTTGTTCAAGCTTGTCAGTCGGGGTCAACTCCTGTGGCATGGCTAACGCTTGATA
>CANEXL010000087.1 GCA_947443745.1 Microbacteriaceae bacterium
GGATGTTCGGGATGAAGGGAATGCGGGGAAGCCGAGGACGGCATCCGGATGTCAGGATAAAAAAGTGCAGGGCCCCCGCACTGAAGCGACAACCCTGCACAGCTAACCAGCTGTGACCCGCACACACGGGGGCCACAAGCACGTTATGAAAAATTAGTTATTTAGCGGCACCAACGAGGTCATTAACGAACTCGTCTGGGATGGTGTCAGGAAACCCGGTCATGGGTTCCAGACCCTCAACGATCGCAAGTCGATCGCCGACTTCACGCATAATGGTGGAAATAGGGGTGTCGAGAGCATCGGCAACCGCAGCAAGAATCTCTGAGGATGCTTCTTTCTGGCCTCGCTCAACCTCGCTCAGGTAGCCCAATGCCACGCTGGCCCTGCTTGCAACCTGTCGCAATGTGCGACCTTTCTGCAAACGGTAGTCGCGCAGAACGTCGCCTATTTCTTGTCTGACAAGAATCATGTGAACCTCTCCTACGCCTGTCCATCTAGTGATGAACAAATATTGTTTCTGGATTAACTCTACCGACGAAACGCTGAATGTCAGATGTGAGTCTGCTTGTATCAACTTAGGTTAGGGCTCTTTTATTCCCGCTACCGCTCCTGTGGCAATAATGCCCCAATTTGGTGCCGGGCTTGATCGATGATGTCGATGTTTTGAACAACCTCGTGGTGTGAGTGTAGAGGGGATTCCCCCTGTTTTGACCCAACATAGTGAGCGAATGCGGTTGTTTCATAGGAAAGACCCAGCTTGATGCCAATTCCGCTCTCGTCGAGCCACGACAACGGCTCTCCTGGACCGCCCTGTGGAATCAGGGTGAGTCCCGTGGGCTGGTAAAAACCGGGGTGGAGCTCGAGCATGGCCCGCGTTCCACCGATGCTGGCGCGCGTCGGGGTCCACGCCAAGATCGTGGAACTCAGAACAGCTTGGGCACCGTCGGGGTAATCCAAGATCACGGCGGCCTGGGCATCCACGCCCGACGCGGTGAGTGACCCCGATGCGGTCACCTTTGGTGTCGCAGAGAAGACGGTAGACGCGAAGGCGATCGGATAAATTCCCAGGTCGAAGAGACCGCCGCCACCCTCAACATCCGTAACGCGTTCGACATGAAGGATGTCTTGCCCGTGATCGGCATTGATCTGGATGATGTCCCCGAATACGCCATCGGCCACGAGCTGGCGCACGATGTCGTACTGGGGCAAATACTTCGACCACATGGCTTCCATGATGAAAACCCCGGCCGCTTGGGCTGCCGCGATCAGAGTGCGCGCATCAGCGGCTGTCGTGGTGAAGGGCTTCTCGACCAGCACGTGCTTGCCGGCCTCGATGGCGAGCATGGCGTGCGCGAAATGATACTTGTGAGGGGTGGCGACATAGACGGCGTCAACGTTGGGCGAGGCCACCATGGCCCGCATGTCGGTGAAGACCTCGGTCATGTCATAGGCGGATGCGAAGGCGTCACCGCGCGCTTTGTCCCGCGAGGCGAGCGCCACCAGCTTCTGGTTCGTGTTGCCGAGCAGTCCCTGAGCGAAGACATGGGCGATACCTCCGGGGCCGATGATGCCCCACCGCAGAACGGGCGCCGTTGTTGAATCGAGGATGACGGGACTAGGCAGGCTACGAGGAAACATACTCAGCACTCTACGGGGGCGCGACGTTACGGGGGCGGGACGCTACGGCTGCGTGAGCGTATCGACGGCCTCGCCGAGAAGTTCAAGACAGGCGTCGACCGTGGCCCGGCGAATCTCATGCCGAGAACCGGACAGCTGCAAGCGATGGCTCGTGACGTGGCCGGCGACGGCCAACCCCACGAAGACGGTTCCGACAGGCTGGCCGCCCTGCGCATCCGGCCCGGCAACCCCCGTAGTAGAGAGACCAATCGTGGCGCCGAGTTTTGCGGCGACGCCAGAGGCCATCTGGCCGGCGACATCGGCGTGAACCGGGCCAACTTCGGCCAGGAGCGCCGCGTCAACCCCCAGCAGTTCGTGCTTCAGCTCTGTGGCGTAGGCCGTGACTCCCCCGCGAACCACGGCGGATGCCCCCGCCGCATTCGTGAGCTCCGCGACGACGAGACCGCCGGTGAGCGACTCGGCCACGGCGACCGTGAGACCGCGCTCGGCCATAGCGGCAATGAGCGCGACAACGTGCTCCACAGCTGGTTCGTGAGCGTTCCCCGGCGCCTGCATGGCGGCCTACTTTTCTTTCTCGGTGGTATTCGCTGCGGTCTTGGAGGCAGTGCGCAGTGCGCGGTGCTGACGCCACCCATCCGCTAGGTAATCAATGCCGGTGAGCACCGTGATGATGGTGGCCGCTGTCATCAGGATGATGTTGAGAACGTTCACCCAGTCGCCCCAGAGGACCACCAACGGCATGAGGGCAAAGGTGATGGCCAAGAACTGCGTGATCGTCTTGATCTTGCCACCGCGGGATGCGGGGATGACGCGATCATTGATGACGATAAAGCGATAGACCGTGATGCCGACCTCGCGCAGCAGTATGAGCCCGGTGACCCACCACGGCAACTCCCCCAGGATGGTCAGGGCAACGAGGGCCCCTCCAATGAGGATTTTGTCGGCGATGGGGTCGAGGATCTTGCCGAGGTCAGTGATGAGGTTGAAGCGGCGAGCAATCCAACCATCGAGGCCATCGGTGCCCATGCCAACGACAAAGAGAACGGCAGCCCACCAGCGCAGCGGCTCGTTGACATCACCATTGCCGCTGAGCAACATCCAGATGAAGACCGGCGCAAAGAAAATGCGCACGATCGTGATGATGTTGGGTGCAGTCCAGTTGCTGACCTTTTGGGGAGGCAGGTTCACAGCGGCGTTTCCTTGCTCGATCGGGTCATGAGGGCGGTCCATCTCAGCCATTACTCGCGTCCTGTCAGTCGCCACGCGTCTTCGTCGCCCTCAGTCTCTGTGCCATCACCGTCGTAGCCATCGACAACGCGGAGGCCGGCGGACATGGCCGCCACGGGGTCTTGGGAATACTGGTCGTGCGAATACTGATCACCCGAGTGCTGGTCGTCCGAGTGCTGGTCGGCATTAGTCGCTGAGCTCGGTGCTGGTGCCGCAGACGAGCCGGCTTCCTCGCCACGGAGGCGCGCCAAGATTCCAGCCAGCTGTTCCTGGCTGACGAGCACGTCACGTGCCTTGGATCCCTCGGACGGGCCGACGATATCGCGAGACTCGAGCAGATCCATGAGGCGACCCGCCTTGGCGAAGCCCACCCGCAACTTTCGCTGCAACATGGAGGTCGAACCGAACTGGGTCGAGACCACCAGCTCGGTGGCCTGCAGCAAAACATCAAGGTCATCGCCGATGTCGGCATCGATGTCTTTCTTGACGACGGAGACGGCAACATCCTTGCGATATTCCGGATGCGCCTGCCGCGTCACGTGAGCGACAACCTTGCCAATCTCGGCCTCAGAAACCCACGCCCCCTGAACGCGGATGGGCTTGTTGGCCCCCATCGGCAGGAAGAGCGCATCGCCTTGGCCAATCAACTTGTCGGCTCCAGGCTGATCAAGAATCACACGCGAGTCGGTAACGCTGGCGACGGCAAAAGCAAGGCGGCTGGGCACGTTGGCCTTGATGAGCCCGGTGACCACGTCGACGCTGGGGCGCTGCGTTGCCAGCACGAGGTGGATTCCGGCGGCACGAGCGAGCTGAGTGATGCGCACGACCGAGTCTTCGACGTCGCGCGGGGCGACCATCATCAGGTCGGCGAGCTCATCGACGACAACCAGCAGGTAGGGATAGGGGTGGAGTTTGCGCTCACTGCCCCCGGGAAGCTTGATCTCATCGCCGACGACAGCGGCATTGAAATCGTCGATGTGGCGAAAACCAAAGCTGGCCAAGTCGTCGTACCGCATGTCCATCTCTTTGACGACCCACTGCAGTGCTTCGGCGGCCTTCTTGGCATTCGTGATGATGGGCGTGATGAGGTGCGGCACTCCGGCGTACGGGGCGAGCTCCACGCGCTTGGGGTCAATGAGCACCATGCGTACTTCGGCCGGAGTGGATTTCATGAGCAAGCTCGTGATCATCGAGTTGATGAAACTGGACTTGCCGGAACCAGTGGAGCCCGCGACCAAGAGGTGCGGCATCTTGGCGAGGTTGGCAACGACATAACCGCCCTCAACGTCTTTTCCCAGCCCGATGGTCATGGGGTGAACACTCTTCGCGGCAGCGTTGGAACGCATAACGTCACCCAGGGTGACTATCTCGCGATCCGTGTTGGGGATCTCAATACCGATGGCACTCTTACCCGGAATGGGCGACAGGATGCGAACCTCGTTCGACGCCACAGCGTAAGACAGGTTCTTCGAGAGAGCAGTGACGCGCTCCACCTTGACGCCCGGGCCGAGTTCAATCTCATAGCGGGTAACGGTGGGACCGCGGCTGAAGCCAGTGACCTTGGCATCCACACCGAACTGCGTCAGGACCTCGGTAATCGAGCTCACAGCCTCGTCGTTGGCAGCCGAGCGCGTCTTGGCGGGAGCCCCCGCCGCAAGGAGGCCTTGATCGGGCAGACGGTAAGGCGCAACGTAGCGTTCGGGGCCGGCACCGGGAACTTCTAGGTCAACGTCGGCTGCAGCCTCATCGATTTCGGCTGCTTCTCTCGCGGCACTGCCTCTGGCAGCTTCTGCCGCAGCAGCAGCTGCTCTCGCGGCGGCGGGGTTAATAACCGCAATCGGGTTTGTTTCGAGGTCATCGTGAGCATGAATGGCGTGCGCGTCTGTGACGACCTCGCCCGTGGTAAAACGCCCGACCGCCGATTCGGCTTCGGCAAGCTCGCGCTCCAGCTGTTCCAGAACACTTAGCTCGCCGGTTCCGTTGGCGGCATTCAGATCGCGAACACCGGTTGAATTGTCGGTGATGACCGGGGTGTCAAAAGCTTGCTCCGCCTCGCGCCGAGCAGAATTGCGCCGCCACCAGGGCAACGCCGACGGATCGGAAAGATCGAGCTGGCCGGTATCAAAACGCACCGTTTCGGCGTTCGGATCGACCTCATCTTCGCGGGCCACAGCCCCAAAAAGGTACTCGTACAGCTCGCGCAAGCGTGCGCCGATGCGGTTGGGCGGTGTCTTCGTGATGATGAGCAGCGAGAGCGCCATCACCACCACGATGACGATGGTCGTGCCGACGCCAGAAATGACGGTGGACAGCGGTGTCGCGATAACCCAGCCGAGCAAGCCTCCGGCTGCGGCAAGCTTGTCGACGCCGTCAGCCGGAGCGGGTTGGCCTCCAAAGAGCTGCGCGAGACCGGAAGCTCCCAGGAGCAACAGCGTCAGGCCAATGCCGATGCGGTTGTTGTCGTTGATCGAGGAGGGATGCCGGAACAGCCAAATGGCCATGAGCACCATCACCACCGGCAATGCGTAGGCGATGCGCCCGAAAAGCCCGCCGAAAGAATAGTCATTGATGGTCTGGGCGATGGCATTGCCCACGAAGAACCACTGCACAATAGCACCAGCAATCGCCAACACGACAAGGGCGAACGGAACGCCGTCACGACGTTCTTCTTTGGTGAAACGCTCGGGCCCGAGAACACGGGCTGCCCCTCCGGTCAGGTGGGCGAGGCCCATCCAGACCCAGGCAATGCCGGTATACCGGTGCTCGGGAACGGCCTTCGCTGAACTCCGCGGATACGCCTTGGTTTTTGCGGCCGCCGCTGAACGAACAGGTGCTTTCGCCGTGGACGCGCGCGAACGTGAGCCGCCGGAGCGACCGCCTGCCTTGGAGCCAGTAGCCATGGCCCTACGGTACGGGGTATGACTGACTTTGCCCCGGATTACGGGCGAGTGTTGAGGTTTACTCTGACCCGAATCAGCGGACTACTCCGTGATCCATGCCGTCGTATGAGCCGGCAGTTTTCCCTCAACAAGAGGGCCGCTGGAGATCACGACCGTACCGGCCGGAAGCTCAATCGACTTCTTGCCAAAGTTGGTGATGGAGTGCCACCCACCCGGACGCGTAAAGTGCACAACCTTCTTGCGGCTCTTCACCCATTCCAGCGTCTCAGCACCCTGAAGTTGCGCACGAAGGGCAATCATCTCGCGATACATTTTCAACGTTGAACCTGATTGGCTCTCCTCGAACTCAACCGAGTACGCGGGAAACCAGAAGGGCTGGGGCAAGTGCGAGGGCCCGTCACCGAAACCAAACGATGACCCCGCCTTGGCCCACGGTAGGGGTACTCGGCAGCCGTCGCGCCCCTTCTTTGTTTTTCCACCGCGCAGCCACATGGGGTCCTGAAGGTCCGCATCCTGAATGTCAGCAACCTCGAAGAGGCCCAGTTCTTCGCCCTGGTAGATATAGGTCGACCCGGGAAGCGCCATGATCAACATCGTGGCAGCGCGAGCACGGGAGAGCCCCTGCTCCAAGTCAATCTCGGGGGTCTTGCCATCGGACATAAGCCAGTTGTCGCTGTTGACCTTCTTGGGAAGTCCGTAGCGGGTGGCGTGACGGATGACGTCGTGGTTAGAGAGCACCCATGTTGACGACGAGTGTGACTTCGCGGCGAGATCAATGTTGAACTCGATCGTCTGGTGAAACTTTTTAGCAGACCAGGGCGTACCCAGAAGGTCGAAATTGAACGCCTGGCCCAACTCATCGGCTCCGGCATATTTCGGGCGACGCTCGGCGGGAACCCAGGCCTCGGCAACAGCAACGCGGGGAGGATCATATTCGTTGAAAACTGTGCGCCAACCCCGATAAATCTCGTGCACGTCATCACGATCAAAGAGGGGGTGCGATCCGTCAAGAGGGATGTTCTCCATGGCGAACGAAGTCACACTCGGCAGTGGTTCGGTCATGTCTTTCTTGAGGGCGTGCGCCACGTCGATGCGGAACCCGTCAACACCGCGATCGGCCCAAAAACGCAGGGTGGTTTCGAAGTCCTGAATGACCTCGGGGTTGTCCCAGTTGAAGTCCGGCTGTTCGGGGGCGAACAGGTGCAGGTACCACTGGCCGGGCTCTCCGTTTGCCTCGATGATGCGTGTCCACGCCGTGGGACCGAAATGTGACGGCCAATCGCTGGGAGCCAGCTCACCGTGTGCGCCCTTGCCTTCGCGAAAGATGTAGCGCGCACGCTCAGGGGAACCGGGGGCCGCCGCCACGGCATCCCGAAACCAGACATGACGGTTCGAGGAGTGGTTCGGCACAATGTCGACAAAGACGCGGATGTTCGCCCCATGCGCGGCGCCAACCATGACATCAAAATCGGCCAGGGTTCCCAGTCGCGGGTCAACGTTGCGGTAATCATCCACGTCATATCCACCGTCAGCTAGTGCCGAAGGGTAGAAGGGGCTCAGCCAGATGGCGTCGATCCCGAGCTGCGCCAGGTAGTCCATTTTGCTCGTGATGCCCGGAATGTCGCCCATGCCGTCAGCATTCGAATCCTTGAAGGATCGCGGGTAGATCTGGTACACAACGGCTTGCCGCCACCAGTGTGCATCGCCTGCGAGAAACGTATTTTCAGCCATGGTGTCAATGCTCCAAGATCTAGATTTCCGGCGGGTTAACGAGGGGGCATCCTGCTGGCTGCCGCTGGCTCCCGCTGGCGTTAGTAGTAGGGGTCTTTTCGGACAATCAACGAGAGACGACGAGCCGCCCGCTCAGCAAAACTGACCCAGAAACGATATTTCAGGGCGTTCAGGGGGTAGTCCCAAACGCCGATGTAGTCCGTAACGCGCGGGGAAAAACTGGTCTTGAAGAGCCCAATTCCATAAAACGGATGCTCGGTGTTGGCGACCTCGTCGGCGGCAGGAGAACCGCACAAATCATGGGAAATACTGCCGCGCGAGCGCGCCCAGACCATGACCTCGAACTGCATGAGGTGGCTGGCGCCGTACCCGGTCTTCTTGCGGAGTGAGGCACCGTCTTTGTAGGTGCTGCGGTTGCCAA
>CANEXL010000088.1 GCA_947443745.1 Microbacteriaceae bacterium
CACCAATCAGCAGACCTACACTACGTTCGCCGGCAATGGTGGTCCCAAGCTGGATAACATCTTCAAGCGACTGGTCTACGCGCTCAAGTTCCAGAGCGAAGAAATCATTCTTTCGGATGCCGTCTCAGATAACTCACAAATTCTTTACGACCGTGACCCTCTGACGCGCGTCGGCAAAGTAGCGCCATACCTGACCCTTGATTCTGATCCGTACCCCTCGGTCGTCGACGGAAAGATGGTCTGGATTGTCGATGGGTACACGACCAGCGCGAACTACCCGTACTCGCGGGTTGAAAGTCTCTCGGCTGCTATTTCGGATAGCGCGACGTCGACCTCGACTTTTGCTCTCGATAATGTCAACTACATCCGCAACTCGGTGAAGGCCACCGTCGATGCTTACGACGGCAAGGTCACACTCTACGCGTGGGATGAAAACGATGCCGTCCTCAAAACATGGCAGAAAATTTATCCGGCAAACACCAAGCCCATGAGCGAGATGAGCAGTGAATTACTGAGCCACGTTCGTTACCCGGCAGACCTGTTCAAGGCCCAGAGAGCGATTCTCGGTCAGTACCACGTCACCGACGCGGGTTCGTTCTACTCGCGTGATGATGCGTGGATTACCCCGAACAACCCAACGGCTGTCGACACGGCAGTGTTCCAGCCGCCGTATTACCTCACCATGCAGGCTCCCGGTCAAGATGCGCCGACCTACTCCATTTACTCCACCTTCATTCCGGATGCGACCGGCACCGCCAGTCGTAACGTTCTGACGGGGTATCTGGTCGCCGATTCAGATGCAGGGTCTGTCGCAGGAAAACCTTCGGCCGACTATGGAAAATTACGACTCTTGACGCTGCCGAAGGATGTGACGGTTCCTGGCCCCGGTCAGGTACAGAACAACTTTAATGCGGACCCCGAAGTCTCAAAGGAACTCAACCTGCTGAGCCAAGGTTCGACGAATGTGTTGAAGGGTAACCTGCTGACGCTTCCTGTCGGTGGCGGTCTGCTGTATGTGCAGCCGGTCTATGTTCAATCAACGGGTAACACCAGCTACCCACTGTTGAAGAAGATCTTGGTCGCTTTCGGAGACAAGATTGCCTTCCAAGACACTCTGCCTCAGGCTCTCGACGTTCTCTTCGGAGGAAACTCCGGTGCCGGGACGGGAACGGGATCGGGGAGCACGGGCACTCCGACAACGGGCACAGGCACAGGAACGGGAACGACGACCACTCCCGCAACGAATGCCGCCCTGGCGACCGCACTGCAAGACGCTAAGACAGCTATCGCCGATCGCGAGACCGCTCGCATCGCTGGTGACTGGACCGCCTATGGAGCGGCAGACGCTCGCCTCACGGCAGCCCTGGATCGTGCCTTGGCGGCCAGCGCTCAGTAGTTCAGCTCTGCGCAGTAACGCAGAGCCTCGATGGGGTTCTGACGAGCCGCCTTCGATGCGGGGAGTGTTCCGGCGATGAACGCAATGAACATGACGATGGCCATGATCACGGCGATTGATGCCGGAGCAAACTGCAGGATGTTCAATCCGGGGAGCCCAGAGAGCACGGTGTTCGAAAGGAATGAGCTCAGCGGCGTTCCAATGCCGATGGCAACGAGGGCGCCGATGGCGCTTCCTAAGAATCCAATGAACACAGCCTCAAGGCTAAAGAGCGCATAAATCGCTCCTGAGCCCATACCCATGGCCTTCATTAGACCAATCTCTCGGGTTCGCTCCTGCACGCTCATCAGCAAGGTGTTGATGATTCCGAACCCCGCCGCGAGCAATGCAATTCCAGCGAAGGCGTTCAGGACGCCCACAATTCCGTCGATGACGGCTTGGAATGTGCCGATCTGGTCGGCTACCGTTTTGGCACTGTAGCCAGCGTCGGCCAGCGTCTTTTGCAAGGCCTTGACGTTGGCAGAGCTCATGGCGGGGTCAAAGGTTGCGGTCGCAGCGGCGTATCCTTCAGCCGTGGTTGTTGGTTTTCCGGTGTTCTGGATGGCGTCCAACTCGGTCAGGAGGGCCGTATTCAGTTCGGCGCCGCTTCCCAGTAACGTCTCGTTTTGAACGCCGACCACTGTTGCCGTCACCGTGTGAGAGACCCGCTGGTAGTCCTTGATTCCAATCGTTACCGTTGATCCCGCGGCGCTGGCGGCATCCGTGTAACCCAAGTTCTCGAGGTACGAGGTGGGAATCAGCAGTTGCAAATCGCTGGTGGAGTTGTTGAGCTGGTTTCCCGCGGCGAGGCTGGCCTTCGAAATTGCGGCGTTGGTGTTAACGCGCAACTTGTAGGTGCCGTTATTGGCGTATTGGATGTAGTCGGGAGTGACTGCAATCAGGGGGTTGACGGCGGTGATGCCGGAGGTGGCGGCAATCGAGGCAAGGTCCTCTTTGCTCAGAGCAGCGGTTCCTCCGTTGAGGCCCGTGGGGCCGTTCGGGCCAATGACGCTCCCTCCGGAAGACACGGCAGCGTTGGGGTCGTAGGTTGCGGGTCCGGTGCTGACGATGCCGGTCTGGGTCGCCTTGGAAATCGTGAAGATTCCGGGTGTGCCGATGGCGGTTACTTGCGTGTTGATGTAGTCGGAAACTCCCGTGCCGATGGCGCTCGTAATCGTGAGCGTGAAAGCACCGATGAAGATCGCAACGACCGTCAGGGTCGTTCGAAGTTTGTTGCGAAAACTGTTACGTACGGCACTTGCCAGTACATCTTGAACTCTCATTTAACGATTCCAGCCTTGTCTTCGCGTCCATCGCGCATGAATATTTGACGGTCACAGCGGGCCGCAAGATCAGCGTCGTGGGTGACGATGATCAATGTGATGCCCTTTTCGCGGTTGAGCTTGAAGAGCATGTCTTCCACGATGGCGCCGGTCACACTGTCGAGGTTTCCGGTCGGTTCGTCGGCAAAGATGACTTTGGGGTTGTTCACCAGCGCGCGGGCAATGACAACGCGTTGCTTCTGGCCGCCGGAAAGGTTGATGGCCTTGCTCTTTGCCTTGTCGGTGAGCTCCAGCTGTTCGAGCGCGGCCAGGCCACGAGCGCGACGTTCTTTGGCACCCACTCCGGCGATGGTGAGGGGCAACACGACGTTATCCAGCACGGTCGCATTCGGGATGAGAAAGAACTGTTGGAAAACGAACCCAAAGTCCTCGTTGCGAAGATGGTTGAGCTGCGACTTCTTCAACTTCGAGGCGTCTGCCCCGTTGACGAGGAGCTCGCCACCACCGGGCTCGTCGAGAAGGGCCAGAAGGTGCATGAGGGTCGATTTTCCCGACCCGCTCTTTCCGATAATGGCGACGGTTTCCCCCGCCGTCACGGAAAGAGATACCCCAGAGAGGGCATCGAATTTACTCGATCCCTGTCCGTAGGACTTTACGATGTCTCTTGCTTCCAGAATTTGATTCACGTGTGCAAGTATTGTCCCTTTGTTCTGCGCATCTCTGGGAGTTTGGTGGGAGCTTCTTGGGCAAATGCGCCCGTGTGTAAAACGGCGCCATGTGGCCGTGGTAAAGTTATAACAACGACGCGGGGTGGAGCAGCTCGGTAGCTCGCTGGGCTCATAACCCAGAGGTCGCAGGTTCAAATCCTGTCCCCGCAACTGATGTCGCAACAAAGATTCCCTCTCAGAAATGAGAGGAAATCTTTGTTTAACCATCGATATTTAGGCAGCGGCTCTTGCTTTCAGACGGCTCGTCCTTGTTAACGTCCGATGCCGGCTCAATTCTCGAGAAACGAGAACTGAGCCGGCATCGGCAGCGTTACATGCTGCAATCTCATGGCTGCAGCGAGTGATCACGCCTATTCGTGGCGAGGTGCGCGCTCCGCACGTTCGGGGCGCTCCTCGCGCTCGTCGCGACGGCCAGCACCAGGGTGGTCCGCACGAAGCTCGATGAGCTTGCCGCTGATGCGCGTGTTCTCCAGCTTGGCGAAAACGTCACGTGAAAGGTCTGCGGGCAGCTGCACGATGGAGTGGTCCGGAAGAATCTGGATTGCTCCGAAGTCTTCACGGCTGAGGCCACCCTCGTTTGCGAGCGCGCCCACGATCTGGCGAGGCTCTACCTTGTGACGCTTTCCCACCTCGAGACGGTACGAGGCCATGATGCGGCTGTTGTCGCGGGGACGACGCTCGGGACGGTCACCCCGGGAGTCGGAACTGAAATCACGCGCGGGGCGATCATCGCGGCTAAAGCGGTCGCGGGGTGGTCGCTCGTCACGGCCGTAACGGTCATCTCGCGAGGGACGTGCACCACGGTCGCCACGGTCATTGCGGTCGTTGCGTCCACCGCGATCACCACGGGAGTCGCCGCGGTCTCCACGATCAGCGCGTTCCTTGCGCGTCTGTTCTTCGCGCTCGTAACGCGCTGTACGCTCGTCTTCAGCGGAGAGGAGAAGGGGAGTGTCTCCCTGAGAAACAACGGCAAGCGCCGCGGCAACATCGGCCTCGGGTACATCGTGGTGGGCGATGTAGTGGCCCACGATCTCGCGGAACTTGAGGATGCGGTCGGTTTGAGTCAGGGCCTCCGTGATGGCGTCATCAAAACGCGTCAGGCGCGTCACGTTGACGTCTTCGACGCTGGGAAGCTGCATTTGGGTCAGGGGCTGACGCGTGGCGCGCTCAATGGCATCCAGCAAGCGACGCTCCCGAGGAGTAACGAAGCTAATCGCGGCACCACTGCGGCCAGCACGACCGGTGCGACCAATGCGGTGAACGTAAGACTCGGTGTCGATAGGGATGTCGTAGTTAATGACGTGGCTGATGCGTTCGACGTCAAGACCGCGCGCCGCGACATCCGTGGCGACCAGAATGTCTAACTTGCCCGACTTCAGCTGCTCCACGGTGCGCTCGCGTGTCGCCTGAGGAACGTCGCCGTTAATGGCCATTGCCGAGTACCCGCGGGCACGAAGCTTCTCTGCCAGTGTTTCGGTCTCGTTCTTGGTGCGGGTGAAGACAATCATGCCCTCGAAGTTTTCAACCTCAAGAATGCGGGTCAACGCATCCACTTTTTGCGGGTACGACACCAGGAGATAGCGCTGGGTCGTGTTGGCCGACGTCGTGGTCTTGTTCTTGACCGTGATCTCTTCGGGGTCGTTCAGGTACTTCTTTGAGATGCGGCGGATCTGAGGAGGCATCGTCGCGGAGAAGAGGGCGACCTGCTTCTCGGCGGGAGTATCAGCGAGGATTGTTTCGACGTCCTCAGCGAAGCCCATCTTGAGCATTTCGTCGGCCTCATCGAGAACCAGGTACTTCAGCTGGGTGAGGTCAAGGGTGCCCTTCTCCAGGTGGTCCATGATGCGACCGGGAGTACCGACCACAATGTGAACGCCACGACGAAGCGCGGAAAGCTGGATGCCATAACCCTGGCCGCCGTAGACGGGCAGAACGTGAACACCCTTCATGTGGGACGCGTACTTTTCGAATGCCTCACAGACCTGCAATGCGAGTTCGCGGGTGGGGGCAAGAACGAGAGCCTGGGGGCTCTTCTGGGAGAGGTCGAGACGCGAAAGGATGGGTAGCGCGAAAGCGGCCGTCTTTCCGGTTCCGGTTTGGGCAAGGCCGACGACGTCGCGGCCGGCCAAAAGAGGAGGAATCGTGGCGGCCTGAATGGCTGAAGGTGTTTCGTAACCGACGTCCTTCAGAGCCTTGAGAACGGCGTCAGAAAGTCCAAGTTCGGTGAACATAATAGATTCGGGGGCAGTTTCTGCCTGGGTCGGTGCGGTTGTTTCGGGGGGTGTCATGGGTTAAATCTACCGTCCCTAGGTGAACGTCTCCTCCGAAGGCTCTTTAGAGGTCGCCGAGGCCGGCAATGAAAACGGTAGAAATCTGAGTTCCGGAAAATATCAGAGAAATCTTGTCGCCCTCGTTATCAAATCCGACGAGGGCACCAGCCGGAAAATACTGTTCATAGAAGGTTGCGCGCCAGCTTGCCAGTTGTGCATCGGAGGGGGAAAAATTCCACCCCGTCTTGTCCGCAAGCCTCTGTGCCAAGAAGACCGCTGCTTCGTCTGGAGATTGCGGCCCGATACCATCGCTCGCCGCCAAGATCACCATGACGGGATTCGCGAAGTGACTGACGAGTGCTTGCGTATTGCCCGTCACAATCGCTGCCTGTATGTTTTCGATGTCCATGGCGCTCGGGCCGGCTGGCGGTTGTGTCGGTGGCGGGGCGAGCGTTACGCTCGGGCTGGGCGCTGGGGTCGACGTTGGCGTGGGAGTGAGCGTCGGGGTGGCTGTGGCGGAAAGCGTGCCGGTCGGCGTTGCGGTTGAGCCGCCTCCAGGGCCAGCATTGGCGACGAGCATCCAGATCACAACAGCGGCCAAGACCAGAATGATGGCACCTGCGCCAATCAGGGTGGGAAGCATCCAACGTCGTGATTTTACAATCGGCTGGGGATCCATGGCGCTTCCCTTTTCTTCAACGGTGCAACGAATGATAATGACAGTTGAGGGGACTTTTACGGTACCACGTTGACGCGGCAATTGTGATTGTCTGACCGTCACCATGTGGCGCGCTCGTCTGACATCGCAGACAGAAAACGCGCGTCAAACCTTGGTGCTCTTCACATCGTTGCTAGCGTCGACTCTGTGAGCACATCGACACCGGAGTTGAATCAGAGCACACCGCTTTCGCACGATCCGCTATGGCCGCGGGCGGGCTCCTGGCCGGCGCCAGCGGTGCACAAGGCCGGAATGCCAGGCACCGAGGACATCGACGTCGCCCTGGTCGGAATCCCCGCGTCGATTACCTCACTCTCGCCAACGAACGCGCACCTCACGCCCACCGCTATTCGTGAGGCGCTCCGCCGCTACAGCCCGGCCCTCATGCCGTCACCATCGCAAGAAATCACGGATCTCTCGCCGCTGGTCTATGCCGACTTCGGCGATGTCGATCAACCCGATAGCGCCGAGGGGGAGGCTCGCACGACGGCGTTGGTGAGGCGGGCATCCGTTCGTTCGAAGCTCGTTATTGCGCTCGGTGGCGATAACTCGGTTACGGTCGCTACGGCTCTGGGAGCGTGGGGAAGTGACATTGGTTCCGCGGGGCTCATTACGCTGGATGCGCACTACGACCTCCGTGATGGTGTGAGTAACGGATCCCCTGTGAGACGGCTCATCGAAGCAGGCCTTGACCCCCGTCGCATTGTGCAAATCGGCATTCAAGACTTTGCCAATTCAGCGGCCTACGCGCGGCGGGCAAAGGATCTCGGCATTACCGTTATTCACCGGGACGAGATGGAGAGCCGTTCCATGGCGGATCTGATGGCGCAGGCCCTCACGATAGCGGGCGCCGGGGAAGGTCCCATCCACGTCGATCTCGATGTTGACGTGTGTGATCGTTCGGTCGTACCGGCGTGTCCGGCCGCACTTCCGGGCGGCATCAGCGCCTATCAGCTTCGGGAAGCTGCCCGTTTGGCGGCGTCGGATTCTCGGGTGCGCTCTCTCGACATCGCCGAGATTGATGCCTCGGCTGATTCAGCGGATGGCCGCACCATTCGCCTGGCCGCCCTATGCGTGTTGGAAGCTTCCGCGGGAGTCAGCGCCCGTTAGCTTTACCTCATGACAAAAATCGTGTTGGTGCGTCGTCCGGCCATAATTTCGAGCCTGCTCGCACCGGTCCTCTTTATTGGGGGCACGATTGTTTCTGAGGTTGTGTCACCGACGTACGATCCCATCAAGCAGACCATCAGTGAGCTCGCCGCGCTTGATGCGTCTACACACCTCTTTCTGACGACCCTGTTCGTGATGACGGGTATTTGTCATCTCATTACGGCCGTCTATGCCGTCGGTATCGGCTGGCCCGGACGTGTCGCAATTTTTATTGCCGGACTGTCAACATTTGCGGTGGCGATTTTTCCGCTCCCGACCGCCGCCGGTAGCACCCCGGAACATCGCTACAGCGCGATGA
>CANEXL010000089.1 GCA_947443745.1 Microbacteriaceae bacterium
GCATGCAGATTCAGACTGGTGTCAGCGACGTGGTCATTGCCGGAGGTGTTGACTCCATGAGCCAGGCCCCCATCTACAGTGTTAACACGCGTTGGGGCGTTCGGGGCACGGACGGTTTCCAGATGCAGGATGCCTTGGGCCGCGCCCGCCAGACTGCTGGTGGCAAGTTCCATAACGTTCCCGGCGGCATGATTGAGACGGCAGAAAATCTTCGCCGCGAGTACAGCATCCCTCGTCAGGAACAAGATGAACTTGCCCTGCGCTCCCAGTCGAGAGCCGCCCTTGCAGTCGCTGCCGGTAAATTCACCGACGAGATTGTTCCTATTGTCGTCAAGGTCAAGGGTGTCGATACGGTCATTGCCGCGGATGAAACTCCTCGCGCCACCACAATGGTCGACCTCGAAAAGCTTCGCCCCATCATGCTCAAGCAAGATGCTGACGCCACCGTCACTGCGGGAAACGCCAGCACCCAGAACGATGCGGCGGCAGCCTGCATCCTGACGACCCCTGAAATTGCGCGTGAACTGGGGCTGAAGCCCATCGTGAAATTGCGCTCCTGGGCTCGGGCCGGAGTAGATCCGCGCCTTATGGGTATCGGCCCGGTGCCGGCTTCCGCGCGTGCTCTCGAACGAGCCGGATTGACTCTCGCCGACATGGCCCTCATCGAGCTCAACGAGGCATTCGCCGCGCAGTCTCTAGCCGTCTCACGCGAATGGGGCTTCGTCGACAGCGACTGGGACCGAACCAACGTTCTGGGTTCCGGCATCTCGCTGGGCCACCCCATTGGCGCTACCGGCGTTCGCATCCTTGCTACTGGCTCGCGAGAACTCTCCCGTCGCGGGGGAGACTTTATGCTCGAGACCATGTGCATCGGCGGCGGCCAAGGCCTTGCCGCTATCTGGGAGCGTGTGTAAGTTCACGTTCCCCACCCAGCTCCCTGCTTCAGGGAGTGCTTTCTCTCCCTTTTCGACACATCAAACAGGCAGGTTTCACAATTTTGGCTTCCACCGCAGCGCACCTTTTCAGCCCCCTCACCATCCGTTCTGTCACGATGCGAAACCGCGTCTGGGTTCCGCCCATGTGCCAGTACTCGGTCTTCAATCGTGATGGCGTGCCCACGAGCTGGCACCAGATTCACCTCGGCGGCATGGCTGTTGGCGGCGCTGGCCTCATCATTGCTGAAGCAACGGCGGTGTCCTTCGACGGCCGTATTACTGTTCACGACACCGGTATCTGGAACGACGAACAGCGCGACGCATGGAAGACGATTGTCGACTTTCTGACGGAACACGGTGCCGTGGCCGGCATCCAGCTGGCTCATGCGGGGCGCAAGTCCTCCGTTCGCCCAGACTGGAACTTCGCTGGCGCGGCAGGTCCGATGCCCGAATCTGAGGGTGGCTGGATCCCCATCGCCCCCTCGGCAATTCCGTTTGACGAGACGTCAACCACTCCGCGTGAGATGACTGTGGCTGACATTCAGCGCGTCACCGAGGACTTTCGGGCGGCGACCCGTCGCTCTATCGCCGCCGGGTTCCAGGTTCTCGAGATCCACGCCGCCCATGGCTACCTTTTGCACGAGTTCCTCTCCCCGCTGTCGAACACCCGCACAGACGAATACGGTGGGTCACTCGAGAATCGTGCCAAATTCCTGCTGGACATCCTGGATGTCGTCCGGGCCGAGGCCGGGGAAGAAATCGCCGTCTTTGTGCGTTTCTCGGCGACCGACTGGGCCGAGGGTGGTTGGACTCCCGAAGAGACGTCGATTGTGGCGGGTTGGTGCGCCGCCCGCGGCGCCGACTTCTTCGACATCTCCACCGGCGGTAACTATCCAGGGGTCACCATCCCCACGGGTCCCAGCTACCAAGTGACGTTCAGCGATCAGGTCAAGCATTCCGCGCACGTCTCCACGGCCGCGGTGGGTCTCATCACGGATGCCGAAATCGCCAACGAGATCATCGTCTCCGGCCAGGCTGATGCCGTGCTTCTCGGCCGCGAGCACATGCGTGACCCGCACTTCGCGCTGCGCGCGTCCGCTGAGCTCGGGATTGAGATTGACTACTGGCCCGCGCAGTACCTGCGGTCGCGTCCCCGCAGCGCCGTCACGACGCCCACCACCGCAAAGGTTGCTTTCTAGGGGAACTCAACGTTAAACATTGCGTGCCCGTCACCCCTCAACGGGTTCGGGCACGCATTGCTTTTTTCTGCGGGGTTTAGCGACTAGTGACGTTGCCAAACAGGCGCGCTGCAGAGGTAACAAAAATCGGACGTGAGAGCACCCAGGCTGTGGCGATGAGGACCAGTGAACCGAGGAAGATCCAGAATCCGGTCCAGCCCTCGACATCGTTGCTGGCATACATGTGGTTCAGATTGCGAAGTGCTCCCGTCGTGAAAACGAGAAACACGTGCACAGCAATGAAGAAGCAGAAGTACAGCATGACCGGAAAGTGCACGGCGCGCGCCCACTCCATCGGGTAGGCGGCGTTCAGACGCTTCGCGTTCTTGGGCCACATGGTCGACATACGGAAGCCGGTGATGGCAGCAAGGGGGGCGGCGATGAAGACCGTTGTGAAGTACGCGAGAACTTGGAGGCTGTTGTAGTTGACCCAGCCGCTTTCCGTGGGCCAATTCAGTGTGGCGTACTGAATGCCGGCAGACACGGCGTTGGGAATAATATCCCAGTTCAATGGCACAATTCGAATCCACTGTCCGGTAACGAACAGGATGACGATGAACACGGCACCGTTGGCCAGCCAGATCACATCGAGGGACTGGTGGAACCAAATCGTGATGCTGACCTTTCGGCCGAGATCCCGTTTTGGTGCCCAATAGGCAGTGGGTCGCGTCTCGCGCCGAACGGTCAGCCCGGTGCGAATGATGAGCACCATGAAGAAGACGTTGAAGAAATGCTGCCAGCCCAACCAGACGGGCAATCCAACGGGGGCACTCGCGGGAAGGGTGGTGGCACCTGGATAGGTGATGAGAAATGATTGCAGGGCCGGAGTAGACGCGAGCAGTCGGGCGACGATAACCACGACCGCTGCCAGCACGACAAACGCGACGCTCGCGAGCAGAACCTGGTTTACCCGCGACAGCGCCAGGATGCGTTCCTTGAGGGATGCGCGCGCCGCCGTGGGCTCAACCGGCGCAATGCTCGCGGCCTCAGGGACAACGGCTTCAGGGACCACGGCTTCAGGGACCACGGCTTCAGGGACAACGGCTTCAGGGACCACAGCTTCAGGGATATGGCGACCTTCGGTCGGCCAGGGCTCACCACCGGTAACTCGGGGGAGGCCGCGTCGGAATCCGCCTGCAACCGCAGTTCCCTCGGTGGGAGGTTCCGCAGCAACGGCAGGAAGCAACGCGGACGGTGCAATCACAGCGGCAGCAACATCCGGGACGACCGACAGCGTTTCTGGGCCGCCAATATCGGCGGCACTCGTGCCCGTAGCGTCATCCGCGCCGGGAGGCCACGGCGATCCGCCGGCAACGCGAGGCAGGCCGCTCCGCATCGGGCGTGCTGGGAATGATTGGTCTGACATCGTTTAGGAGTTCGCAGCCTTGAGCGCCGCGATGAGCTGCGGCACCACGGTGAAAACATCGCCCACGATACCGAAGTCAGCAATCTCGAAGATGGGCGCGGTCTCATCCTTGTTGATGGCGATAATCGTCTTTGACGTCTGCATGCCGGCCTTGTGCTGAATGGCGCCCGAAATACCGAGCGCAATGTACAGCTGCGGGGCTACCTGAACGCCGGTCTGACCGACCTGGAAGCTTTGAGGGATGAACCCGGCATCCACGGCGGCGCGCGAAGCGCCGATTGCCGCACCGAGGGTATCCGCCAACTGCTCCACGAGCACGAACTTTTCGGCCGACCCTAAACCTCGACCACCGGAAACAACCTTGGTTGCACCGCGAAGTTCGGGGCGTGTGGTGGTCGGGGCATCCGCAACGTCACGGGATTCAATAACGGCTGAACGCCGACCGGATGCCGCGACCTCAAGCATTTCGAGCGCAAGAGGTTGAGCCTCGGCCCGCGCCTCGATGACTCCCTGGCGAACGGTGATCACGGGGGTGCCAAACGTGGCGGCGGATGTCACGGTGTACGCACCGCCGTAGGGCGCGTGCGTGGAGATAACTCCCTGGGCATCGCGCGAGACCGCAACGGCATCCACGTTCAGTGCCGAGTGCGAGCGCACTGCGAAGCGGGCCATGGCTTCGGTGCTCTTTTCGGAATGAGCCGAGAGAACGGCAGCGGGCTGAATGAGCTGTGCGGCTGCGGAGAGGGCGTCCACGGTAGGCGTGACGTAAGCCTTGGCATCGCCCGCGGCGAGAAGCACGCGGGTTGCTCCCGCTCTCGCTGCAGCGGTGGCAAGTTGATCACCATGTTCGTTTTCGCCCACAAGCAAGGCAACGGGGTTACCAATAGCGGCGGCAGCACCCAGAAGTCCGGCGGCACTCTTGGTGAGCTGCCCATCGGGGGTGGTGTCGAGAAGGACGAGAATGTTGTCGGTCATGATTGCGCCGCCCTAAACCAGTTGATTTTTCTTGAGGAATTCGGCGAGCAGCGTTCCCGCATCCCCGTCGTCGACAACCTTGACGCCGGCCGCTCGGGCGGGCTTCGCTGAGATCTCGGTCATGATGGCACGCGGGGCAGAGAGCACGTCGATGGTCGTGCCGGCACCGTTGTCCGAGCCACCGGCGAGGTCGGCCAGCGTGAGAACCTCGAAAGGCTTCTTCTTGGCTGACATGATTCCTTTAAAGTTGGGGAACCGTGCCTCGGCGAAGCGTTCCGTCACCGAGATGATGGCGGGCAGGTCGGCGCGAAGGTGAGTGGTCACGCGATCGGTGGCCCGAGTTCCGCTGACCGTGGTGTCGGTGAGTTCGATGGACGCCAGCTTGGTCATCTGGGGAATGTCGAGGAGCTCGGCTAATGCCGCAGGGATGACCCCGCCCGCGCCGTCGGTCGACTGGTCCCCGCCCACAACGAGGTCAAAGCCAATGTGGGTAAGCGCGGCAGCCAAGACCTCGGCGGTGAGCGAAACGTCGGCACCCGCCAACGCCTCGTCGGTCACGAGAACCGCGCGGTCGGCGCCCATTGCTAGGGCCTTGCGAACACTGGCGGTAGCCGCATCCGTTGCCATGGACAGCGCCACAACTTCGGTGCCCTCGTTCTTCTCGGCATAGGCAATGGCGTACTCAAGAGCACGCTCCACGATTTCGTCGAGCACGCGATCGCTCGCCTCCCGATCGGCAAGGCCGGTTTCGAGGCTGAGCGTCCGTTCACCGTAGGTGTCGGGAGCTTCCTTCACGAGGACGACAATCTTCATGGGTTATCCCTCAGCGAGCTTCTGCTTGACCAAGTTGGAGCCGATGATGAGGCGCTGAATTTCGCTGGTGCCTTCGTACAGGCGAAGAAGACGCACGTCGCGGTAGATCTGCTCGACGGGGTAGTCGCGAATGTAGCCGGCGCCACCGTGAATCTGAACGCCCATGTCAGCAACGCGGCCGACCATCTCGGTGCAGTAAAGCTTGGCGACGGAGGGGCCGACGCGGGTGTCCGATCCGTTCATGTAATTGCGGGCGGCATCGAGCACGAGCGCACGGCCAGCGGAAACGCCCACCTGCTGATCGGCCAACATGGCCTGAACGAGCTGGTAGTCGCCAATGACGTGATCGCCCTGCTTGGCAATCGTGGCGTAGGCCAGCGATTCGTCGAGCACACGTTGAGCTTGACCGACGGCGAGGCCGGCAATCGTGATGCGGCCCTTTGCCAGGGAGGTTAGCGCTGCTTTGTAGCCAATTCCGGGCTTGCCACCGACGAGGGCGTCGTCACCAACCTTGACTTCGTCGAAGTGAACGTCAGCGGTCCAGGCTCCGGCCTGACCCATCTTCTTGTCGTGGGGCCCAACGGTGATTCCGGGCGTCTTGCTGGGCACGATGAAGACCTCAACCTTGGCTTCGCCGGCGTCATTGATGACCTTGGCGAAGGCGATAAAAATATCGGCACTGGGGGCATTGGTGATGTACCGCTTCTCACCGGAAATGCTCCAGCCATCGGCCGTCTTCACTGCCTTGGTGCGGATGCTGGCGGGGCTTGAACCGGCGCCGGTCTCGGTCAGAGCGAACGAGGCGACGACCTCGCCGCTGGCGATGGCTGCGAGCCACTGCTCCTTCTGGGCATCGGTGCCGAAGCCCTCAATGACCTGGCCAGCGATGCCGTTGTTTGTTCCGAACATGGAGCGGAACGCGAGGCTGGTGTAGCCAAGCTCAATGGCGAGCTCCGCTTGCTGCACGACATCGAGGCCGATGCCGCCCCACTCTTGGTCGATGGCATAGCCAAACAGGCCCATGTCCTTGGCGAGTTCGCGCAATTCTTGGGGGATTTCATCCTTCTCAGCGATCTCACGCTCGAGGGGGATGACCTTGCCGCGGATGAACTGGCGCAGTCCATCGAGGATGTCAACGAAGTCTTCGGCCGATACGGCGGAGTCAGTGGATTCAGGCATAACCCAATTTTGCTCGCGGGGATTGATATTGTCCAATACCAAAGAACACGTCGATTATTGACATTATTTGTCACAATGCGAGCACTCGAGGTCGCTGCCCGCTTCCTGTGAATCTAAGTATTCCCAGGCGGTGGCGCCGCGATTCGTGTTATGTTTTCTCGGCGGAGCCTTAGACGTCCTTGAGGCGTTGGCAAGAATCTGCATCTCCAAAAGCCCTCGGTCCACCCGGGGGTTTTTGCGTTTCTATGGGATCCAGTAGACGCCATGATCACTATCGATTGGCCACGTACTCCTCAGCCTCTGATGGGCGGCGAGCGCTACATCCCGGTTGGGCCCATTCCTATTCCATCGATCTGGGTGCCGGCGTTTGGCATCGTGGAATGCGGCGTAGGCGACGAGGTCCGATGCTTGAATCATCTGACTGTGTTTGCTGTCTTGCCTTATGACGTCCTCGATAACCCGACGCACAGCAATATCCAAATCGCGGTGGACCCGGCGATAGGGCTGAGCTTGCTTCTGCGCGGCGACCCATTTCTTCTGGCGCGTTTCAGAGTTGCTCTCACCGTCGAAGTGGGCGTTGCCGTCAGGCCCGTCGAGTAAAACCATGACGTGGGTCTGGCGTGAAGCAGCCCACTGTTCGAGTTTGTCAATGAACAGCGCATAGACAATGGGAAGACGTTTTTCGCGAGAGGCAACGGTGAAAGTGATCAGGCCTTCAATGCCGGTCAACGACGACGTCATAATTTCATACGCTCTTCGTCTGGCGTCGTGCACGAATAGTCGCTCCTGGGCCTCCGTTTCGCAGAAGCTGCCTCGTTGCGTACCAAGCTCCAGAGCATGCAGCTCAGCATGTTTGCGCACGCCCCACGTTTTGGTTAGGTAGGCGCGATCCTCCAACCACTTCGCCATCAGGCTCGACCAGTTCTTATCCTCCACGAGTACCGCCGTGATGGAACGCGAGGTGTTGTCGCCAGAGTCGTCCGCGTAACAGATGTACACGTGACGCCCACTTTCTAAAGTATTCGCGGTCTGCGAGCATCCGAAGAGATCCGCCTCATGGTCACTCTATGGAGCATTCAGGATGCGCCTTCTGAGCCGTCCACAGAGGTCGGGCTTGGGCCCTTGCGCAAACCTTAAACAACGAGTTGTAGGTTTTTGGGTGAGCATCCGTTATGCTTGAATGTCGGCTCTTGATACCGCGCGTTTGTGCGCGGATGGGTTTGTAAGTCAGGTGGGCCGGTTTCCCCGACAATCTTGTTGGTGAACATCACTGTGTGAATCGGTCCCGGCCAAAGACTGCTCGGGTTCTTGCGGCGCGTTTGTGCGCTGCC
>CANEXL010000090.1 GCA_947443745.1 Microbacteriaceae bacterium
ACGATAGCGATACCGGTGATGGCGGTCAGGATTCCGACGGCCACACTGACGAACGGCCAGGCTGTTAGGGCTTGGTGCGAGACAAGCTCACGAATGGCGGGAACATCTTGAACGCCGGTAATGGAAATGAGCGCTGGCGCAGCGGCCGATACAGGATCGCCAATCACGCCAAGGGCCGTCACTGTGATGATGGCCCCTAAGGCAATTTGTATGGCCCCGAGGACGACGCGGAAGACTCTGCCAGCAAGCGCCAAGGCCGCGACAAGGGCGATACTCGTGAGGGCGAGGGCGCTCAGGCCTGGAGCCATCGTTTGGCCGGTCACCGGAACCGGCGTGTCGCCGGCAACACCGGAGGCAAGAGAAAGTGTTGACCAGGTTTGACTCCACGAGACCATGACGACAATGGCGCACGCGGCGATGAAGAGAAGTGTGCGTGATTTGATCTGCGAACCCGTCATCGTCATCAGATTTTCACAAGACCATTGGCAATGGAAACAGCGCGCAAAGGTGCCGCGGCCTTATTCTGTGTCTCTTCGTATTCCATCTCTGGATTCGAATCCATCACGAGACCCGCTCCGGCCTGAACGTAGGCTTTATCGCCCATGAGCGTGGCGGTGCGAATGGCGATCGCGAGGTCGGCATCACCGGCGAAGCCGAAGTAGCCCACGACTCCCCCATACGCCCCACGTTGAGTGGGTTCAAGCTGATCAATTATTTGCAAGGCGCGCGGCTTGGGCGCCCCCGAAAGAGTGCCGGCGGGGAATGTCGCGCGAAAGGCGTCGACGGAATTTAGCCCTGGCGTGAGGTCACCCTCGACCGAAGAAACGATGTGCATAATGTGACTAAATCGTTCCACTCGCATGAACTCCGTCACCTCAACGCTTCCCGCCACACAGACCTTGAGAAGGTCATTTCGCGAGAGGTCGACCAGCATCAAATGCTCCGACCGCTCTTTTTCATCGGCGAGCAACTCGTGCTCGAGTTCGTTGTCTGCCTCTGGAGTGGCGCCGCGTGGCCGCGAACCGGCGATCGGGCGCGTAAAGACACGGCCCTCGGAGATTTTCACCAGAGCCTCGGGTGACGAGCCAACGATGGCATACGGACGACCGTCAACCGTTTCGAGAGCCAAGAGGTACATGTAGGGGCTGGGGTTGAGGCTGCGAAGAACGCGGTACACATCGATCGGTTCGGCGTGATTCTCAATGTCGAAGCGTTGGGAGAGCACGACCTGAAAAACATCCCCATCGACAACGTGGCGTTGAGCCGTCACGACAGAGGCGAGAAAATCTTCGTGCGCGGTGCGCATCGACGCCACGTGTGGAGTATTCAAATCGATTCTGGCAAGCCCCACCTGGGCGGGTTGAGCCAACTGAGTTTGGAGGGCGTCGAGGCGAGCAGTCGCATCCGCAAACATCTCCGCCGCAGTCTTGCCTGATTCCAGAGCCAAGACGTTCGTGATGAGGGTCACAGTGCCGAATTTGTGATCGAGCACGATGAGGTCACGAGCAAAACTGAGCGCCTGGGTGGGAATCACATAATCGGCAGGGGGCGCATCGGGGAGATTCTCTATCTGCCTAATCGCCTCCCAGCCGATGAAGCCCACCAGTCCCCCGGTGAGCGGAGGCATGCCGTCAACGTGGGGGGTCTCCCAACGCTCATACAGTTGGCGAAGTGCAGCCAGTCCGGTTGGCGCCATGTCTTCGCCGAACGCATCCGCTTCGGAAAGGCCATAAGAAACCCAGTGAGAGAGGTTGTCGTGATCGGTGAGAACGCCGAAAGAGGACACTCCCACGAATGAAAAACGGGACCAAATGCCGCCCTGTTCGGCTGACTCGAGGAGAAAAGAACCCGGACGGCCCGCACCCAGCTTGCGATAGATGCTCACCGGGGTTTCGGCATCGGCAAAGAGTGACCGTGCGACGGGAATGACATGGTGACCAGCGGCCATGCGTTCGCTGAGATCAGCAAGTGTGGTGTCGGCAAGAGTGTGCATCATGCGGAGCCTTCTGGCATTGAGGGGGCAGAGTTAAGGGACGCAACAGTGACGTTGGTGCGGGCGATAATCTCCCGGTCGTCAAAGCAGGAGTGCGAACCCGTGTGGCAGGCAGCCCCAATTTGTTCGACCTCGATCAACAGGGTGTCGGCGTCGCAGTCGTAGCTGAACGAACGCACAAACTGGGAGTGGCCCGAGGTGTCGCCCTTACGCCAGAATTCCTGGCGAGATCGAGACCAAAAGGTGACCCGGCCTTCGGCAACCGTGCGCTTTACAGCCTCTTCGTTCATGTAGCCCAACATGAGGACTCGGTGAGAGTTGACATCCTGAATGATGGCCGGAATGAGGCCGTCCTCGGCAAAGACAAGCGCCGACGTGTTGAGGGGAATGGGAGTACTCATGATGTTCTCACAGGGTAGCCGTGGCGAGCAAGGTCAGCTTTTACGTCGGCGATAAGAACCTCACCGGAGTGAAATATCGAGGCCGCGAGGACCGCGTCGGCGCCGGCAGCAATGGCGGGGGCGAAGTCTTCGATACGTCCGGCGCCACCGGAGGCGATGACCGGAACGGAGCTCAGAGCGCGAATTGCGGTGACGAGTTCAAGGTCAAAACCGTCTTTGGTTCCATCGGCGTCAATCGAGTTAACCAGGAGCTCCCCCGCACCGAGCTCGATCGCACGGGAGGCCCATTCCAACGCGTCGAGCGTCGTGTGCTGGCGGCCGCCGTGAGTGGTGACGACGAAACCGGACGGTGTGGAGGCAGACCGAGTGATGTCGAGGGAGAGCACGAGAACTTGGGCCCCGTAGCGGGCAGAGATGTCGGAGAGGAGCTCCGGTCGGGCAATCGCGGCACTGTTGACGCCCACTTTGTCGGCTCCGCTGGCCAGTAGACGGCTCACGTCATCCACGGTGCGCACACCACCACCGACGGTCAGCGGAATAAAGACATGCTCGGCCGTGCGGGCAACAACGTCATACATGGTTGCGCGATTATCGACCGTTGCCGTGACATCAAGAAATGTGAGCTCATCGGCGCCCTGCAAAAAATACTGCGTGGCGAGTTCGACAGGGTCGCCAGCGTCACGCAAATTCTTGAAGTTGACGCCTTTGACGACGCGGCCGTCGGCAACGTCGAGACAGGGAATAACGCGAACCGCGAGAGTCATTGTTGTTCCTACAGGCGTGCCGCGTGAATGGCGCTCACCAGAATGGCACGGGCACCCAAGTCGTACAGCTTGTCCATGACATCATTGCGATCGGAACGAGGAACCATGACACGCACGGCGACCCACTCGGGGTCATGCAGCGGCGACACGGTTGGGGATTCGATTCCCGGGGCCACGAGGCACGCGGCCTCAAGCAGGATGGCGGGCACGTCGTAGTCCATCAGGACGTACTGCTTTGCCACGAGAACGCCCTGCAGGCGACGGAGCAGCGTTGAGATTCCATCGATGCTGGGATCGCGACTGATGAGAACGGCGGTGGATTGCAAAATGATGGGCCCGAAGATTTCCAGCCCGGCTTGGCGAAGTGTGGATCCCGTGGAGACGACGTCGGCAACGGCATCCGCTACACCCAAACGAACCGCTGATTCAACGGCGCCGTCAAGCATGACGAGGTCGGCGGTCACCCCGGCAGCGGCCAGAAACTTCTCGACCAAACCGGGGTAGCTTGTCGCAACCCGCTTGCCTTGAAGATCGGTGAGTGCCGAGAAAGTGTTCGCCGGACCGGCAAAACGAAACGTCGAGTCGGCAAAGCTGAGCTCAGCGATTTCTGTGGCTTCGGAGTGCGAATCCAGCAGCAAATCACGGCCTGTAATGCCGACATCCAAGGCCCCAGAACCGACATAAGTCGCGATGTCGCGAGGGCGGAGGTAAAAGAATTCAACACCATTGCGCTCGTCGGCATAGTGCAAATCGCGTGGATCACGACGTCCGGAGTAGCCGGCTTCGTACAGCATTTCGGCCGATGTCTCGGCAAGAGAACCCTTGTTGGGAATGGCAACACGCAACATTTTTTTGGACCTTAACGTTTTGGAGTGCGGATGTCAGCTCAGCCTTAGAGGTGCTGGTTGACGTCGTTCAGAGAAATTCCTTGAGCAATCATGAGGACTTGCAGATGGTAGAGCAACTGGGAAATTTCTTCGGCGGTGCGAAGAGTGCCCTCGTGCTCGGCGGCCATCCAGACTTCAGCGGCCTCTTCGACAATTTTTTTGCCGATGGCATGAACGCCGGCATCCAATTCGGCTACGGTTTTTGAACCGACGGGCCGGCTGACGGATTTCTCGCTGAGCTCAGCGAACAGAGAGTCGAAGGTTTTCACTCCTTAAGATTACCGTGCTGACTGCCGAGGCCTAGCCAGCGTGATGGTGACCGGATGCCTTCTCGGCAGCATGTCTCAGGTTGAGAATGGCGTCATCTCGGTCAGGAGTGTTGTAAACGCTCGAACCGGCAACGAAAGTGTTTGCCCCGTGTTCCGCGGCTATCACGATGGTGTCGAGCGTAATTCCACCGTCAACTTGAAGCCAGACGTCGCGGCCCAGGCGAGCGTTTGCCGCAGCCAGAGCGTCGAGTTTCGGCATCACGTCGGCGATAAAAGACTGCCCGCCAAAACCGGGCTCCACGGTCATGACCAGAATTTGATCGAATTCATCGAGAAGCTCGAGATAGGGCTCAATGGGGGTTCCGGGTTTGACGGCAAGACCGGCACGAGCACCAATGTCACGTAACCGGCGCGCAAGAGCGACCGGTTCTGACGTGGATTCCGCGTGAAAAGTGACAGAAAAGGCGCCAATTTCCGCGTAGGCCGGCGCCCAACGCTCTGGATTCTCAATCATGAGGTGAATATCGAGGGGAATGGGTGAGACATCCTGAATGCGCCGAACCATTTGCGGCCCAAACGTGAGATTGGGCACGAAATGGTTGTCCATCACATCGACATGCGCATAGTCGGCGGAGGCAATGACGCCGAGGTCGCGTTCCATGTTGACGAAGTCTGCCGACAAAATGCTCGGATTTATGCGCACGCTCATGAGGGAAGTCTAGTTTTAGGAGGTCGTTAGCAGGGCGATGAACATGGCATCGGTGCCTTGGCGATGGGGCCACAACTGAACCGAGAGGTTGTTCCCCCCAAGATCAAGATCGTCCATTGCCACGCCAGCCACGGCAGTGCGGGCATCCAACTCGGTCACGGAAGAGTTCTTGCGCAGGGCAGCCTCAACAATCCCCCGCGTTTCGGCGAGGTGCGGTGAGCACGTCACGTAGGCCAGCACGCCACCGGGCTTCAGAGCTTTGAGGGCACTTTCGAGCAGTTTCGCTTGCAGGCCGGTGAGATCGGCGACGTCGCGGGGTGTCTTGCGCCAGCGGGCTTCTGGTCGGCGACGAAGGGCGCCCAATCCAGTGCAGGGAGCATCCAATAAAATTCGGTCGAATGTGTGCGGATGCGTGTCACCATATTCCGTGCCGTCGCCCACGACGACCTCGACGCCGGGAACAGCCTTGAGAGCATTCCGAACGAGGTCCGCGCGACCGGGAATGATTTCGTTCGCGGTGAGGTGGGCGCCACCGGCAAGGGCCTCGGCGGCCAAAAGAGCAGCCTTTCCGCCCGGCCCCGCGCACATGTCAAGCCACTTTTCCCCCGGAACAATGTCGTGATGGCGCGACAGCGTCAAGGCGGCCAGCTGTGATCCCTCGTCTTGCACGCGCACAATTCCCTCGCGCACGCGAGCAAAACGCAAGGGGTCGCCACCGGTGTTCAGCGACATCCCGACGGGAGAGAACCGTGTCGGTTCGCCTTCGACGTCGTCGTTCGTTTCGACAAAACCGGGAAGTTCAACAAGGGTGACCCGGGGCGAGATGTTGTCGGCGGCGAGGCACTTTTCGAGCTCATCGCCACGACCTTCCGACTCAAGGGCTTGGCGAAATGCCCGTTCAATCCAAAGTGGATGGGAGTAAAGCGTGGCCAGCCGAGAGTCTTCGTTGGTCTCGTCTTTGGTCACAAATTCTTGCCAGTCTTCGAGGTCATGGCGGCTCGTGCGACGAAGAACGGCGTTCACGAACCCCACGGCACCGAGGCTGGCGAAGTGCTCGGCCATGTTCACGCTCTCATCGACGGCGGCATGAGTGGCGACGCGCATGTTGAGGAGTTGGTGCACGCCGAGCCGCAAAATGATGAGGACTATCGGATCAATCGTGTCGATATCCCGGGCCGCCGCGTTCGCGATGACCTTGTCGTAAAAGCCCTGCATTCGAAGGGTTCCGTAGGTGAGCTCCGTGGCAAGCCCCGCATCATTGGTCGAAAGTCCGGCGGCCTTGATGCGGTTGGGCAGAACGAGATTGGCGTAGGCGTCATCGAGCATGACGGCCATGAGAACGTCGAAGGCGACCCCTCGTGACGGCGTGACGGGGCGTGAGCGCCGGGCGGAAGGTTTGCGACGTTCGCGGGGGGCTTCAGAAGGGGGGCTGAAAGGTGTGCTGGAATCAGCGGGAACGGTCACGAGGTTACGACACTTTCTTCGGTTTGGAGTCCTCGGAACCAGTCAGCGGCGTCCATGCGCGGTTTTCCCGCAGGCTGCACCTGACGCAGTTCGAGGGCGTGGGATGCTGTTCCCAGCCACACGCGCTTGGAATGAGATTCAATATGGCCCGAGGGAACGGATGGGCCCTCCGGCGTGGCAGCGACTTGGTGGAGTTTGAGGCGATCTCCCCCAATTTCTACGAAGGCTCCGGGCTCGGGCGTCACTCCACGAATCTGTGCGTACACGATGTCGGCGGGAGCGTTCGTGTCAATGTGGGCGTCGCTGAGGGAAAGCTTGCGGGCATACGTCGCTTGACCCACTTGGGGAACGGCCGTGGCGGTTCCTGCTGCCATCGAAGAGATCACATCGACCACCTGATCCGCGCCGCTGAGTGCCAGTCGCTCTAGCAGTTCTCCGGCCGTTTCATCACCGTCAATTCTGCTGCGCTCGCACGAGAAGACGTCGCCCGCATCGAGTTCTTCGACGAGAGAAAAAACTGCCGTTCCAATCTCAACATCGCCGGCGATGACACTCCACTGCACCGGAGCGGCACCACGCCATTTAGGTAAATCTGAGAAGTGCAGGTTGATCCAGCCGCGCGGCGTTGCGTCCAAAGCGGATCGAGGCAAAAGCCCCCCGAAGGCCACGACAACACCCACATCCGCGTGAAGACCAGTGAGTTGGGCACTGACCGCAGCATCAATCTTTGCGGCACGAATGAGGGGTATGCCTAGTTCAAGGGCGGCGGAGGCGACCGGTGAGGGCGTCAAGATACGCTTGCGTCCGAGCGGTGCGTCAGGCCGGGTGAGCACGGCGCAGACATCATGGCCGGCGGCGACGAGGGCGCGGAGCGTTGGAACAGAAACCTCCGGTGTACCGGCAAAAATGATTCTCATGGGACCCTGACCGTCATGCTCATAGCGAGTCGATATCCGTGTCATCGAAGCGAACTCTCAGTCTAAGGACTCTCTTGGGCTGATCGGGGCGTTTGACGCGCCTCGTGCCCCGGGTGGCACTTTGAATGACGGATGCGCGCAAAGCGGTCGCAATAACGTCACCGTCGCGATAATCGAAGGTCACGAGTGCGCGCGAGTTTCCCTCGCCGGTGCCCACGGGCCCGAGCACTCGCACTCCCGAATGCGCCGAAACCGTCTCGCACGTCGTGGTCACGTCGGCAAGCGGGCCGCTAACGGAGACAACGCGCACGGCGGGGGGAAGGCGCAGCGCGTGACGATCGGCGAGCTCGCGCTTGGCAAATTCTGGCTGGCACCACTGAACCATGACGGCCCCCAGCTCGTCACCCGCGCCGACGAGGTA
>CANEXL010000091.1 GCA_947443745.1 Microbacteriaceae bacterium
AGAATCTTGGGCTCTTGCTCAAGGTGCGCACACAGCTCGTGAAGTTCATCCACCATCTGTTGGTCAATGGCATTTCTGACCTGTGGACGGTTGAGTCGCACAAGCACATGCTGCGGACTGTGCTCAATGTGAAGGGCCTTCATGACAACCTCATTACCTCGGTACGCGAACAAAATCTGCTTTTAGTCTGACAGTGGGCATCCATACTCGTCAAATACCAAGTTGGGCTGCCATTGTTGAGCTTGACGTATCAATCATGTTGCGGAACATTCGGGACCATCGAGAATTCTGATGTGCGCTCATAATGTGTGCAGGAACTACACACAACGGTGGCCGCGAGCGCCACAGGCGAGAAAACTAGAGGTTCCTCGTACAATTTTGGAGTCTCTCATGGCAAAATATGCCACCACCAATCCGGCCACCGGCGAGCGCGTCGCCGAATTCGATGTCATTTCTGACGCACAGGCGCGTCTGATCGTCGACCAGTCCAGCGCCGCCTACTCATCGTGGAAAAAGACGGACGTTGCTCAGCGCACCGCCGTCCTCCGCCGCATGGCTGAATTGCACCGCGAGCGTGCCAGCGAGTTGGCCGCCATCCTGACCCTCGAAATGGGAAAGACCACCACCCAGGCCCTTGGCGAGGTTGCCCTCGTGGCCAACATCTACGAGTACTACGCCGATCGTGCCGCCGAATTCATGGCGGACGAACCCCTGACCATAGCTGGATCAGGAAGCGCGTATGTTCGCACGGAACCCGTTGGGGCTCTCATTGGCATCATGCCGTGGAACTACCCGTATTACCAGGTGGCGCGCTTCGCCGGGCCGAACATCGCCCTGGGCAACACCATCATTCTCAAGCACGCCCGCAACTGTCCTCAGTCTGCCTTGATCATCGAGAAACTCTTCGCTGAAGCCGGCCTCCCCGAGGGTGTGTACATCAACGCTTTCGCTTCGGCAGCACAAATTTCCGAGATGATTGCTGACCCCCGTGTTCAGGGTATTTCGCTGACAGGCTCGGAGCGGGCAGGTTCGGCCGTGGGTGAGGTCGCCGGCCGTCACATGAAAAAGTACGTTCTCGAGCTCGGTGGATCAGACCCCTTCATCGTTCTCGACGATGCTGATATCGATGTTGCTGCAACCTCCGCCGCCACCGGGCGTTTTGGAAACTGCGGTCAGGCCTGCACCGCGTCGAAGCGCTTCATTGTTCTGGATGCCGTCTATGACGAATTCGTCGCCAAGTTCGTTGAGGCTACGAAGGTATTTGCGCCGGGCGACCCCGCCCAGAAGGAAACCCGATTCGGCCCGATGTCCTCGATGGAAGCCCTTCGCGATCTTGACGAGTTGGTTCAAGATGCCGTCTCCAAGGGCGCAACCGTTCTCACCGGCGGAGGACGCGTGGAGGACTCCTTGGGTTCTTACTATGAGGCGACCCTGTTGACCGACGTGAACCCTGGCATGCGTGCCTACAAAGAGGAGCTCTTTGGGCCCGCTGGCGTCATCTACCGCGTGAAGGATGAGGCAGAAGCCATCGAGCTTGCCAACAACTCCCCCTTCGGCCTGTCGAGCTCCATCTTCACCCTGGACAACGCGCGCGCGGAACGAGTTGCCACGCAGCTGGAGGCCGGCATGGTTTGGATCAACAGCACCAGCGCCAGCGCCCCTGACCTCCCCTTCGGCGGGGTCAAGGCATCCGGAGTCGGTCGTGAACTGGCCAAGTTCGGTTTCAACGAATTCGCCAACAAAAAGTTGGTCCGCACTCCGTAGTTGCCAGCGCGACTGCGTTCATGCCGATCGCAAAAGTTCAGGCCCCGAGACATATCGTTTCGGGGCCTGAACTTTTGGTGCCGGCGGGCTGTCGTCGCTCGGGGTAGTTACGTTGTGAGCCATTCCCGGATCGCGTCCCCGCTCTCGTTCAACTTCGGTGAAACGAAGTCATAGGTGACGGGAGTACGGGAGAAGGTAACCGGATTCCTCACGGCCGGTTGGGTTTTATTGCCGTGCCCCACCGTGACAATCGGCTCCAAACCAAGGCTCTCGGCGAACTGCACGCCTTGCGCCACATCGTTGATGGGGGCGGAGGGCAACCCCGCTTCACGGAAGATCTCGAACCACGCCGTTGTCGTCTTGGCGCGCATCAACTCCTCGAGGACGGGACGAAGTTCATCCCGGTGGGCGCTGCGATCGCGGTTGGTGACATATCGCGGATCCAACGGGAGCTCCGGGGCTCCAATGAGTTTCGCGAAGGTCTTGAACTGATTGTCATTGCCAATCGCCAAGATGAGCTCGCCGTCACTGGTGGGGAAGGGAGAATACGGATAAATGCTCGGATGCTCGTTGCCGAGGCGACGCGGGGTAACGCCGGCAATGGCGTAGGCCCCCGTTTGATTAACCATGCTGGAGAGGGCCACCGACATCAGATTGAGCTCGACGAGCTGCCCCTCGCCCGTCTTCATGCGGTGCTGCAAGGCGGCCAGGATTGCCACACACGCGTGCAACCCGGTGAAGACGTCAAAGACCGCAACACCGGCCCGAAAGGGAACTGTGTCTGTGTCGCCCGTCAGGCTCATCAGACCGGATGCCCCCTGAACGAGCAGGTCATACCCCGGAAGATCCGCTCCCCCGTTGGTGCCGTACCCCGTGATGGAGGCATAGAGCACTGTCGGGTTCACCGCGTTTACCGCGGCATAGTCCAGGCCAAAGCGGGCCAAGCCGCCGGGCTTAAAGTTTTCGACAAAGACATCACACCGGGCAGCGAGAGTTCGAGCGACCTCGAGGTCATCCTCGTCACGAAAATCGAGCGCAATGGAATGCTTGTTGCGATTGATCGACATGTAATACGTCGAGGCGTCGTCAAAGACGGGCGGCATCCACGATCGTGTTTCGTCACCCTCGAGACTCTCCACCTTGAGCACGGTAGCTCCCATGTCAGCCAGCAGCATCGTGCAGTAGGGGGCGGCAAGCACTCGTCCAAAGTCCGCAATGATGATGCCCGCAAGCGGGCCTTCGCCAGATCGTTCGAAGAGGGCGTTGACGGCCTCGGTGCGTGCGGACATATAGGTGAACTCCAGTCTTCCTTCTATAACTCTGGCCGTTGGGATTATGGCTGTCAAATACCTATTAGAGGCTTCTTTATTACCTTTAATGCAATAATAGAAACATGGATGTCAAAGACATTAAGACCTTTATCGCCGTTGCCGAGGAGCTGCATTTCGGGCGCGCGGCCGAGCGCTTGCACATGGCCCAGCCTCCCGTCAGCCGCACGATTCGCGCGCTCGAAGAAGAGCTCGGCGTTGAACTCTTTAAGCGAGACACCCGCAATGTCAGCCTGACGAATGCCGGTCAAGAATTTCTGCAACCTGCCCGCGACATCCTGGAATCTTTCCGACGCGCGACGCGGATTGTTCAGGCGGCCGACCGAGGCGAAACGGGGCTGGTGCGGATTGCGTACGCGGGAGCCTCGACCCAAGTCATTGTGGGCCGCCTGGCCCGCGAGTCCCGGTCTCAACTTCCTGGAATCGTGCTGGAGCTGCAGAGCCAGAACTTTGCCGAGCCAGCGATGTCAAGGGTACTCCAAGGTGAGGTCGACATTGCCTTGGGTCGTTGGGATCACATTCCGGCAGGGGTCGTCACCCGGCCGCTTGCCCGAGAGGACCTCGTGTTGGCAGTCCCAGCGAGCCACCCCTTGGCACACAACGAGAGCGCCTCCATCAAGGACTTCTCCTCAGAACACTTCATCATGCTCAGCGCCCACCCCGGATCCGTTCTCGGCGATCGGTTTCGCAAAATCTGTCACTCGGCCGGATTCGAACCGGACATCGTGCAGATTGCTCCCGACACCTGGACGGCAATTTCCCTGGTCGCCGCGGGCGTGGGTTGCTCCCTCACGCTCTCGACCGTGGCCAACAACGTCAACGATCCGAATGTGACGTTTGTGCGCGTGACGGATGATTACCAACCGGTCGAGCTCAAGATGGCGTGGTTGGATAATCAAGAAAACAGCGCCGTGAAGGCCATTCTCGATTTGTCAGAAATTACGCTGCCGACCCCGGTCTAGGCTGCCATAACGGCGGCCACAAAAAACATGAGGGGCAGGCTCACGATTGTCGATGTGAAGACAACGTCTCGCGCCGCAAAAACCTCTGTTTTGTAAACCGAGGCATACGTGTAAATATTCTGGGCTGTGGGGAGGCAGGCCAAGATCACAGCAGCGAAGAGTTCATGCGCTGACAGATGAAAAACGAACTGGCCGACGACAAAGGCAATCGTGGGCATGATGAGTGTCTTCAGGATGGTCGCGGTAATCGAAACTGGACGATCTCCCTCGGCGTGGAAAATCTTCTGGCCGCGCAGCGATACCCCGTAGGCAAACAGCAGGAGGGGAACCGCCGCCGCCCCCATAGTTGACAGTGGTTGCAAGAGAATTTCTGGCACCGTGACGCAGCTGAGTGACACGAGGAAGCCCGCCACCGACGCGACGATCAACGGGTTCAGAAGTGTTCCCGTCAAGATTTTCTTGACGGAGGTTCCTTTGCCCTTTGCGGATTCCAGGATGCCCAAAATCACCGGCAGGAAGAACACGATTTGCAACATGAGCAAGGGGGCAAAGTACGCCAAGTCGCCGATCACAAAGAGTGAAATTGGCAGGCCAATGTTATTCGAATTGAGGTAGATGCTCGCGGTCACGCCGATGGTCGTATCGGACACAGTGCGACGGAAGAAAATTCGCGACAGCACCACGAACAGCAACGCGGTCGCCACACTGGACATGAGTACAACCACGATGACAGGAGAAAAAATGTTGTCCACGGATGTCTTGGCCAAGACCGAAAACAACAATGCCGGGCTGAAGATGTAAAACGCCAGCCGGTTGAGTGTTGGCCCTTGCGCCACCGGAATCATGCCGAATCGGGCCGCAAAGTAACCCACCCCGATCAGGACGCCGATGACGGCAAAGGCCTCGAGAACTCCGTTCACGAGGCAGAAGCTCTAGGAAAGCTTGGATTCATCACCTAAGTGATAATAGTTGCGGGCGCGGTACACCAGAGGATGGTGCAGCTCTGCGGCGGAAGAATTTTCAATCTGCATCACGAAAAGAACGCTGGAGCCAACCTCGACGCGGTTGATGAGCGTACCCTGGGCCCACGTTTCAACTTCGCTGATCAAAGGCTCGCCGGACTCGAGGGTGGCGTAGTCCAGGTCCGCAAAGCGGTCGATCCCTGACGTCGCGAAGCGATCCGCGATGGCGCGATCGTTCCTGCTCAAGAAGTGCACCACGGCTGTTGTCGCATCCGCCACGATGGGCCAGCTGGAGGACGTCTTGTTGATGCTGAACACGAGCAGGGGCGGCTCGGCGGAAACTGAGATGACGGAGGTCGCTGTGAAGCCAGCGGGGCGTGAGCCGCCCACCGTAATGACGGCAACGCCGCCGGGGTGGTTGCCAAAGAGTGCCCGATACTCGTCAATCGAAATAGCCTTGCTATTTCCCTTGTCAACTGGTGTCATGGTCATCTTTTTCTCCGAAAGTAATGGGGATGGTGCGTGAAATGAAACGGGTGTGCTGATGTCGCTGGGCATCAGCACACCCGAGGGAATTAGCGGTTAGGCCTTTTCCATCTTGTGGATCTTGGGAAGAACCTCGTTGGCGAGAAGAGTCATGGACTCACGCTCTCCAGCCTCGTTGGCGCCCTCGCCGTCCATGATGGCCATGAGCAAGTTGCCGAAGTTACCGACGCGCTCGCGCATTGCCTGGATCTTCTGGGCCACCGTGTCGGGCGAACCATAGATGACGATGTCGTTGACGAGGTCGGCGACCTTGACATCTTCGTCAGCCATGTTCGGGTCTTCCTTCATCACAGCGGTGTAGTTCGCTGCGACGAGAACCTTCCACAGGTAGTCGAGGTAGAAGAAGTTGCCGCCCTCGGGGTTCAGTGCAGCATCTTCAGCCTCAGCATCCGTCTTTCGAACGACAATGTTGCGAGCAACACTCCATGAGGAGTAGTCAACTGGCTTGCCGAGTGTCTCGAACCCTTCTGCAACCTTCTTGCCATGGCTGGCAATAACGCCTTCACCACAGAAGTTTGCCGACATGGGTGACCATCCGCGCTCGATGGCCGTCTTCACGCTGCTCGAGTGAGGTGACATCGCTGTCGAGAAGATGGGGGGGTGGGGCTTCTGGAAAGGCTTGAGCATCGTTCCGACGAACAGGTCGGGGATGATCATCTCTTCGAGCCCGAAGTCGTAGTGCTCCGTCTTGTATCGGTAAGGAGGGTTGCTCTTCCAAATGTCGAGAATGATGTCGATGGATTCGTACATCATCGCGCTGCGCTTCTCGCCGTCGAGAACATTGAAGAGTTCCATGTCGCTGGCCAGGCCGCCGGGACCAATGCCAAAGTTGAAACGACCCTTGGACATGTTGTCGAACTGCGCAACCTGACCAGCAACGTGTGCGGGGTGGTGGTTGGGCAATGCGCTCACGCCGGTGCCCAGACGGATGTTCTTGGTGCGGTGAATCACCGACGCCAAGAAAATCAGGGGCGAGGCAATCGGCTCGGTCGTGCACGAGATGTGCTCGCCAATGAAGACATCCGAGAAGCCAAGCTTGTCGGCGAAAATGATGCGCTCGGCAACCTCGTCGTACGTCTCGCTCTGGGGACGGTGTGCCGGGTGCATCGGCATTCCGAATAGACCAATTTTCATTATTTTCTCCTAGTTGCAGGTTGAGGTGGTTGAAGGTTTTAAGATCTTGAGTCTCGTTAGACGAGAACCATTCCGCCATCGATCATGATGATCTGCCCCGTCATGTAGTCAGAATCTGACGATGCGAGGAACAATGCCGTGCCAATGATGTCTTCGGCGACACCCTTGCGGCCGATGAGGTTTGCTCCCGAGAAGGCGCCGAAGGCGTCTCCGGGCTTCTCTGCGCTGCCGATCTCGACGAGGTCGAGGTCGAGTTTTGCCCAGAGGGGAGTGTCGACAACACCAGGCGCGAAGGCATTACTGGTGATCTTGTGCTCGGAGAGCGCGTGAGCCGCCGACTGGTTGAGAGCGTTGACCGCAAACTTGCTCGCGCAGTAGGCGGAGAAGTCGGGGTAACCCTGACGGCCGGCAATCGAGGAGACGAGAACAAGCTTTCCGCCGTGACCCTGCTTGATCATCTGCTTGGCGGCTTCCTGCTGCGTGATCAGCGTGCCCAAAGCATTGACGTCGAGAGTGTTGCGGAAGTTCTCCTCGGTGGTGTCGAGAAAGTGTGAAGGCTTGATCATTCCGGCTATGTTGAACATCACGTCCAACTTGCCAAAGTTCTCGACCGCAGCGGCCACTCCGGCCGCAACTTCGTCACGCCTCGTGACGTTTGCTTGAACGGCAATGGCGTTTCCACCCGCTGCGATAATCTCGTCACGAGTTTTCTGAGCGGCATCGAGGTTCATGTCGACGACGGTGAGGCTGGCGCCTTCTTTGGCGCACGCGATTGCAATGACACGGCCCATGCCGCTGCCACCACCGGTTAACAGGATGCTACGACCCTCTACGCGACCTGACATGTGATCATCTCCATTTCGACTGAAAAAATGAAGCAGCGATCATCGGGGATGATGAACTCCGCCTCCTTGCGGTTACACGGGACTCTGGGTACATCCAAAAACCTCACCCAGTGGTATGAAGCTGTTTATGTCGACAGGGAACTCCGTGTAGGTTTCCATCATCAGACAGATCCAAAGACGGCATCAGTGGAGTGTACAAATTCTGCACAATGTGCCTAAAATGCTCTGAGTCCGACAACAATTGG
>CANEXL010000092.1 GCA_947443745.1 Microbacteriaceae bacterium
GACGCCCGGGCCGAGATTCGTTTCGACGTCAACTCAGTCGGCGGAGCATTCCCCTAATGAAGTTTTTCTTGCGGGCAGTGTACGGCGGGAAGATAAAGGCGAGCGTTTCGGGGCGAAGCGGCTTGGAAAGCACCGCCTTGCGGTGACTAAACGTGTCGAAGGTGCCCTTTCCGAGATACGCGCCCATGCCGCTCGCGCCCACGCCGCCAAAGGGCAAAGCGGGAATGCTGAGCTGCATTACGGCGGTGTTGAAGTCGATGGCGCCAGAGCTTGTGCGCTCGAGGAAGGCTTTGCGCACGGCGGCATCCTCAGAGAAGACATAGAGCGCCAAGGGCTTGTCTCGGCGGGCAATGAAGTCGATAGCATCGTCTACGCCCTCGACCGTGACCATCGGCAGAATCGGACCAAAGATTTCCTCCGCCATGATGGGCGCGTCACGAGAAACATCGGCCAAAACGGTCGGCGGAATGAACCTCGTCTCGGGATTGCACTCACCATCGGCGACAATACGACCATCGGTAAGATAACCGACAAGCCGTTCGTAGTGGGATGCATTGACGATGCGCCCATAGTCGGGGCTGGTCTCGGGGGTTCCACCGTAAAAACCGGCGATGGCCGCCACGATGTGCGCTTCCAAGGCTGCTTGAATCGTGGCAGTGGCCAAGATGTAGTCCGGAGCGACACAGGTTTGTCCGGCGTTCAAGAACTTCGCCCAGACAATGCGCTGCGCGGCGGCCTCAAGGTCGACCGTTCCGTCAATATACAGGGGCGACTTTCCGCCGAGCTCCAGCGTGACGGGAGTGAGGTTAGCAGCGGCCGCCGCGGCAACGATGCGCCCGACCCGACCGTTACCCGTGTAAAAAATGTAGTCAAAACGTTGTTCCAGCAGCCAGCCCGTTTCTTTGGCCGCACCCTCAACGACGTGAACGGCTGTGGGGTCAAGGTAGACCGGAATCAGGGCGGCGAGGGCAGCCGACGTGGCAGGGCTCAGCTCGCTCGGCTTGAGGAGAACGCAGTTTCCCGCGGCAAGGGCGCCGACGACAGGGGCGAGCGCGAGCATGAGGGGATAGTTCCACGGAGCAATGATGAGGGCCACACCGAGAGGTTCGCTGACGATAGAGGCACGTGCCGGCATCATCGCCAGGGGAACCCGCACGCGCTCACTGGATAGCCACTCCCCCAAGTTCTTCAGGGCCGAGGTAATCTCCCCGACCACAATTCCTAGTTCGGTGAGCTGCGCCTCGGTGGCACTCTTGCCGAGATCTGACAAAAGCGCGGCCTCGAGAACATTCTCGTTATCGAGAATCATGGATCGCAAGGCCCGCAACTGCTCCTCGCGCCAGTGCCGCTTCTTGGTCACTCCCGAGTCAAAGGTGGCGCGGAGGGAGGCAACCGCTGAAACGGCATCCGTCACTGTCGTAATCGTGGTCATGCAAGATACTTTACGCGTTTGCGCGCGGCCTCACGGTGACACGCAAAAGGGGGCCGAACCCGAAGGCTCGACCCCAATTGTTGATGCGCTTCGTTAGATCTACTGTGCGCCGTCGACCCCGTCGGCAGCCAGCAGTTCTTCTTCGATCTTGCCGCCGTAGCCTTCCGCCTGAGGGTCTCCGTGAAGACCTCCAGATACCGCGTACTCTTCCTCAGGAGAAAGCACGAGGCGGTGTCGACCCCAGATAGCGAACGCCAACAGCATCACGGCATAGACAATGGCAATGGCCACAATGGCTGGCTGGAATGCCACATTGAAAAGGAAGCCAAAGAAGATGGCGACCGAAATGAGGGCAGCAATCACGGCACCCGTGATGCCCCAGGGACTCACGTAAGGACGCTTGGCGTTCTTGAATTTGCGGCGCAGAATCACGAACGCGACCATCTGCATGATGTACGAAATGACCGCACCCCACACGGCGATGTTCAGAACGATGGCTCCACCCGTTGCACCGCTACCGGTGGGGTCGAGGGAATTCAGTAGGTCCACAATCACCAAAGCGACGAAGCCAACGGCCGCACCCACAACGAGCGAAACCCAAGGGGTTTGACGCTTACCAGTGAGGGAGAGCGCCTTGGGGTAGTAGCCCGCGCGAGAGAGGGAGTACATGTTGCGACCGTAGGCGAACATAATTCCCTGAAGGGATGCGAGCAGACCAATCAACGCGATCAACGCGAGAATTGCAGCCGCAGTGTCACCCACCATGGCGCGGAAGCCATCGAGCAGAGGTTCCAACGAAGCCCCCATTGTGTTGGCGCCGACGACTCCAGTGTTGAGAAAGAGAATCGCGACGGCAGCAATGACCAGCGTGAGCAAAGCTGTGCGACCCGCCTTAGGAATGTCCTTGGCGGGGTTGTGAGCTTCCTCAGCAGCCAGCGGCAATTCCTCGATACCGAGGAAGAACCACATCGCGAAAGGAATCGCGAACAGGATGGGCGAGATGCCGTGGGGCAAGAACGTCGACTGTCCCGCATCCGCAGGAATATCCCACAGCTTGTCGAAGCTGAAGGCTCCGGAGAACAGGCTCATGACGACAAAGACCGCCAGGATGGCGATGGAGATGAAGGCCACCACAATGGCGAACTTGAACGAGAGCGAGGCGCCCGCAGCGTTGATCGCGATGAAGACGACATACAGAATGATGTACCAGACCCACATCGGCATCATGACGCCCAGGAGAGTGTCGAAAATGCTGCTGGCGTAGGAGGCAGAGAAGAAGACGATGACCGCGGTCGTCGCGACATACTCAATCGTCTCGGCGACACCGGTGACGAAACCACCCCACGGGCCCATGGCCGCGCGAGCGAACGAGTAAGCCCCACCGGTGTGCGGCATTGCCGATGCCATTTCACCGATGCTGTAAATGAGGGCGTAATACATGATGATGACGAGAACGAAGGCGATCAACATTCCGCCAAAGCCGGCGAAGCCGATGCCAAAGTTCCAGCCGGAGAAGTCGCCGGAGATGACGGCCGCGATGGCCAGCCCCCAGAGACCCCAGATGCCTGCAGATCGCTGCAAGCTGCGCTTTTCAAAATAGCCTGCCTCGGCGGTCGTGTACTTCACGCCCGAGACTTTAAGAGTGTCCTTCGACATTCATTCTTCCTTTTCGCTCTGGTTGACTAACTGCGCCAGGGAGGCTGAAACCCACAACGCTGTGAGTTTCCTTGGAATGACTATAGAACGCTAATTGCTTCATGTAACTACCTTTAACAAAAACATTGTGTTAACGCGACACCAAACAAGTGCCACGAGTAGTGCCATTTGTGGCCGAGCTGTGTTCTAATGGTTGCAATCCCAACCTCAACGCAGAGAGGCATCATGACACGTGCATCCGGCTATTTGACCCCTGATGCTCTGCAAGCGCTCGTCGCTAGCGGAGACATCGACACCGTAATCGTGGCTTTTACCGACATGCAAGGACGCCTCGTCGGCAAGCGCCTCTCCGCGCGCTTGTTCGTAGAAGACACCATTGCCAACGGTGCGGAGTGCTGCAACTATTTGCTGGCCGTCGACGTAGAGATGAATACGGTTGCCGGCTTTGAGATCTCCAGTTGGGAACGTGGCTACGGAGATATGGAGATGATTCCCGACATCTCAACCCTCAGATTGGCGCCATGGTTGCCCGGCACCGCTCTCGTCACCGCCGACCTCAAGTGGCTCGATCACGAACCCGTCGTTCAATCGCCTCGCCAAATTCTTCAGGCCCAAATCGCGCGCCTCGCGGCACATGGCCTCGTCCCGTTTGTTGCCACCGAGCTCGAATTCATCATCTTCGATGATTCCTACCGCGAGGCGTGGGCCAAGGGGTACCGCGACCTGCGCCCCTCCACCGACTACAACGTCGATTACGACCTTCTGGCTTCCACCCGAGTGGAGCCCATGCTCCGGGAGATTCGTAACTCCATGGATGGTGCCGGCATGTTCTGCGAGGGCGTCAAGGGTGAGTGCAACCTGGGTCAGCAAGAGATTGGCTTTCGCTACGCTCATGCTCTCGTCACCTGCGACAACCACTCGATCTACAAGAGTGGCGCCAAGGTCATCGCTGAGAAGCATGGCAAGTCGTTGACCTTCATGGCCAAGTTCAACGAACGCGAAGGCAACAGCTGCCACATTCACATCAGCCTGCAAGCAACCGATGGAACCCCCGTCTTTGCCGACAAAACGCAAGAGCACGGCATGAGCAAGCTCTTCCGCCACTTCTTGGCCGGGCAGATTGCGGCCATGCGCGAACTGTCCATGTTCTTTGCCCCCAATATCAACTCTTACAAGCGCTATGTCGATGGAAGCTTTGCTCCGACAGCAGTGGCCTGGGGCCTCGATAACCGCACGTGCTCCCTGCGTGTTGTGGGTCACGGCGCGGGCATGCGCGTCGAGCAGCGCGTACCCGGCGGCGATGTCAACCAATATTTGGCTGTGGCCGCACTCATCGCTGCCGGCTTGCATGGCATCGAGAACGAGCTCGAGCTAGAACCTCTCACGGCGGGCAATGCCTATGCGGGCGATGCCCCTCGCGTCCCTGGCACCCTCCGCGAAGCTGCCACCTTGCTCTCGCAGTCAACGATTGCCCGCGAAGCCTTTGGCAATGAGGTGGTAGATCACTACTTGAACTACGCTCGCGTTGAACTCGCCGCCTACGACTCTGCCGTCACCGATTGGGAGCGCATCCGTGGCTTCGAACGGCTCTAACGCGGCACGTGCCGTGAGTGGCCCGGCATCCGAATATCGCCCCGTTATTGGGCTGACGACCTACCTCGAACAGGCAAAGACCGGGGTGTGGGATGTTCAGGCCGCATTCCTACCCAAGATCTACTTCGAGGCCGTCAACCTTGCGGGTGGCATCGCCGTTCTCCTTCCCCCGCAACCCATTGACTCCGCCATTGCCAACCGCATGCTCGACGGGCTCGATGGCCTCATCATCTGTGGTGGAAAGGATGTGGAAGCCGCTCGTTATGGGCAACAAGCGCACCCCGAGAATGACGACCCTCGCCCCGACCGTGATGCCCTCGAAGATGAACTCCTCAGCGCCGCCATCACGCGGGGAATACCGTTCTTGGGCATCTGTCGCGGCGCCCAAATCTTGAATGTCAACCGCGGGGGCAGTCTGATTCAACACCTTCCGGATGTTCTGGGTTCCGATACCTATCAAAAAGGCAACGCGGTTTTCAACTCCGTTGATGTCACCGTGTCTGAGGGAAGTCTGCTGGCTGATCTGCTCGGATCGACAGAACCGGTCGCCGGCGACATGTACCACCACCAAGCTATTGGCACTCTGGGGGCCGGGCTCACTGTTGTGGGCAAAACTGCCGACAACGTGATCGAAGCCATCGAGCTCGACGGTGTTCCATTTGGGCTAGCCGTGCAGTGGCATCCTGAGCAACGTCTCGATGACATTCGCCTGTTTGACGGGCTCGTCGACGCGGCCCGCACTTACGCACGACTGACGCAATCTGGGAGCACATCATGAGCTACACCATCATCAACCCGGCAACCGAAGAGGTTGGCGAGACGATTGAGCACCTCGAGCTTGAGCAGGTCGACGAAGCCATCGCCCGCGCGGCCGTGGCGCAGAAAGAATGGGCCGCCCGTAACCCGGCCGATCGCGCCGCTGCACTGCGACTTTTTGCGGACGCCGTGGATGGCGACGCCGAAAACTTAGCGCGCCTTGAGGTGCGCAACTCCGGACACCCCATCAGCCAAGCCCGTTGGGAGGCGGAGCACGTTCGCAACGTTTTGGAGTACTACTCGGCCACTCCCGAGCGCCTCTTTGGTAAGCAAATCCCGGTTGCCGGCGGTCTCGACGTGACGTTCCAGGAGCCCCTTGGCGTCGTCGGCATCATCACGCCCTGGAACTTTCCCATGACGATTGCATCCTGGGGTTTTGCGCCCGCTTTGGCTGCCGGTAATGCCGTGCTGCTCAAGCCGGCCGAATGGACTCCCCTCACCAGCATTCGCCTGGGGCAACTCGCGCTGCAGTCGGGCCTACCCGAGGGGCTCTTCCAAGTTCTTCCCGGTCGGGGCTCGGTGATTGGCGAACGCTTTGTGACGCACAAGACCGTGCGCAAAGTTGTGTTCACCGGTTCCACCGAAGTGGGCAAGCGCATCATGGCCGGATGCGCCGACCAGATTAAGCGGGTCACGCTTGAACTCGGTGGCAAGAGTGCGAACATCATTTTTGCGGATGCCGACCTCGAAAAGGCGGCCGCATCGGCGCCGTATGGCGTCTTCGAGAATGCCGGCCAGGACTGCTGTGCCCGCAGCCGCATCTTGGTCCAGCGCAGTGTCTACGAAAAGTTCATGGGGCTGCTGGAACCAGCGGTAAAGGGCGTCAAGGTCGGAGACCCCAATGACGAGGCCACCGAAATGGGACCGCTCGTCTCGAAAGCCCACTTCGACAGCGTGACCTCGTATGTGCCCAGCGATGCGCCGGTGGCGTTCAGGGGATCAGCACCGACAGGCGCCGGCTATTGGTTCGCCCCCACCGTGTTGACCCCCGATTCACGAACACACCCCAGCGCTGTCGAGGAGATTTTTGGCCCGGTTGTCACTGTCTTGCCGTTTGACGATGATGATGACGCCATGGCCTTGGCTAACGCCTCCGACTACGGCCTCTCCGGCTCGATTTGGACCCGCGATGTGGGGCGCGCCCTGCGCATTGCCCGAGGCGTCGAGTCGGGTAACCTCTCGGTGAACTCGCATTCCTCTGTTCGCTACAACACACCCTTCGGCGGATTCAAGCAGTCCGGTCTCGGCCGAGAACTGGGTCCCGACGCGGCCCTTGCGTTCACCGAAACCAAAAACGTCTTCATCCCTGCCGACTAACCATTTCACCGACAACCTTCAGAAACGAGTCATCATGAGCATTGAAAAGATTGACCTCACCCAACGCCTTGCCGGCAAGGTCGCTGTCATCACCGGTGGCGCAAGTGGCATCGGCCTCGCCACGGCAAAGCGCTTCGCTGCCGAGGGTGCCACCGTTGTCATTGGTGACATGGATGTCACCGCCGGAGAGAAAGCTGCCGCCGAAGTGGGCGGGCTCTTTGTCAAGGTGAACGTCACCGAAGAAGACCAGGTCGATAACCTCTTCGACACCGCCTACAAGGTCTACGGTTCCGTTGACATTGCCTTCAACAACGCCGGCATCTCTCCCCCGGATGATGACTCCATCGAGACGACGGAGCTGCCCGCATGGCAGAAGGTGCAAGACGTCAACCTGAAGTCGGTCTACCTCTGCTGCCGGGCGGCGCTTCGCCACATGGTGCGTCAGCAAAGCGGATCTATCATCAACACGGCCTCGTTCGTCGCGATCATGGGGTCTGCGACCTCTCAAATCTCGTACACCGCCTCCAAGGGTGGCGTTCTCGCCATGAGCCGCGAGCTCGGTGTTCAGTTTGCGCGGCAGGGGATCCGCGTGAACGCACTCTGCCCCGGCCCCGCCGACACCCCTCTGCTTCAGGAGCTCTTTGCCAAGGACCCCGAACGCGCGCAGCGTCGCCTCGTACACATTCCCATTGGTCGTTTCGCCAAGCCCGAGGAATTAGCGGCGGCTGTGGCTTTTCTGGGCAGTGACGATTCATCGTTCATCACGGCCTCAACCTTCCTGGTCGACGGCGGAATCTCCGCTGCCTACGTGACGCCGCTATAACGAGTAATCACGGCCACACGTCACCGGTAAAAGAACATCATGACGGATCTGACCAGCGACAGGGGCTCCAGCGAATCGCCTGAGAGCCCATCCGA
>CANEXL010000093.1 GCA_947443745.1 Microbacteriaceae bacterium
TGGGGCGCACCGATGACGTCATCAACGTTGCCGGCCATCGTCTCTCCACCGGTCAACTCGAGGAAGCCCTCGCGGGGCATCCCGCCGTGGCCGAATGCGCTGTTATCGGCGTCAAAGACGAGCTCAAAGGTCAGCGAGCCAGCGGATTCGTGACGCTGAAAGCCGGTGTCGTCATTGACAACGATGTGCTGTGCACCGAGCTCATCGCGCTCGTGCGCGAGAAGGTCGGCCCCGTCGCTTCCTTCCGTGACGTTGTCGTGCTGGAACGTCTCCCCAAGACACGTTCCGGAAAGATTCTGCGCAAAACCATGCGTCAGATTGTCGATGGAGAACCCTTCATCGTTCCCCCGACCATCGAGGACGTGACGGTGCTCGAAGACCTCACCCTTGCCTTGGTCGGGAACCCCGGAGCCATGAAACCTAGCTAATCCCGCGCAACCAGCCATACCCGCGCAACCAGCCATACCAGCCCCACCCGAACATCCCGCTCATTCCGCAAGAGACCAGCCCCATCTGCACGATCAATTCCCTCATATCCCCTATCGGCAAGGAGGCCGCATGTCTTCCGCAGACATCCCCCAGAAAGAACAGCACCGGATTGACTATCCGGCGTTCGAAGCCAGCCCCGCATTCGTGCAGCTGAAGAAGCGTCACCGTAGCTTCGTCATCCCCGTGCTCGTCGCCGCCATGCTCTGGTACCTCCTCTATGTCATTTTGGCGACGTATGCCTCCGCATGGATGGCGACACCAGTATTTGGCGTCATCAACATCGGACTCATCCTGGGACTTCTCCAGTTCGTCACGACATTCGCCATCACCTCGTGGTACGTCAGCTACGCCAACAAGAAACTCGACCCGCTCGCCGCAGAGTTGCGCCACGAGCTCGAAACTAAGCAGAAAGCAGGTGTCGCGTGAATGCCGGCCTGATCCTCGCCGCCGATTCGGCGACCTCTCAGAACAACCCGCTGCTCAACATGAGCATCTTCTTGGCTTTCGTGGCCGTGACGATGTTTGTGGTCATCCGGGCCAGCAAGAACAACAAGTCTGCGGCCGACTACTACACGGGTGGACGCTCCTTTACGGGTAGCCAAAACGGTATGGCCATCGCCGGCGACTACCTCTCGGCCGCATCCTTCCTCGGAATCACCGGGGCGATTGCCCTCAGCGGGTATGACGGTTTCCTCTACTCCATCGGCTTCCTCGTGGCCTGGCTCGTCGCGCTTCTGCTGGTGGCCGAGCTCATGCGCAACACGGGTAAGTTCACCATGGCGGATGTCCTCTCCTTCCGCCTGCACCAACGCCCCGTTCGTCTGGCAGCCGCCATCTCGACACTCGTCGTGTGCTTCTTTTACCTGCTGGCGCAGATGGCCGGAGCGGGTGGCCTCGTGTCACTTCTCCTTGGTATCAGCGACAAGGTCGGGCAATCACTCGTCGTTGCGGTCGTGGGTGTGCTGATGGTCGTTTACGTGCTCGTCGGCGGCATGAAGGGCACGACCTGGGTTCAGATCATCAAGGCGGGCCTGCTCATTGCCGGCGCTGCCATCATGACGGTGTGGGTTCTGGCTCTCAACGGCTTCGATCTCTCACACCTGCTCGCTCAGGCTCAGACCATTTCCACGAGCTTGCCCGAAAAGGCCTACGACGCTTTGGTTCCCGGTCACAAGTACGGTGCCAACCCGCTCGACTTCATCTCCCTGGGTCTGGCCCTTGTCTTGGGTACCGCTGGGCTCCCCCACGTGTTGATGCGTTTCTACACGGTTCCCACCGCCAAAGAAGCGCGCAAGTCCGTCGTCTGGGCCATCTGGCTCATCGGAATCTTCTACCTGTTCACGCTGGTTCTGGGCTTTGGAGCCCTCGTGCTCGTAGGTCCGTCTGTCATTGAGAAGGCTCCCGGGGGCGTCAACTCCGCCGCTCCGTTGCTGGCACTGCAGCTCGGTGGGCCGATCCTGATGGGGATCGTCTCTGCCATCGCGTTTGCCACGATTCTGGCGGTCGTCGCCGGCCTCACCATCACGGCCGCGACATCGTTTGCTCACGACATCTACGCCAACGTCATCAAGCGCGGGACGGTAACGCCCAACGCTGAGGTCAAGGTTGCGCGTCGCACCGTGCTCGTCATTGGCATCCTCGCCATTGCCGGCGGTATCGGCGTTCAGGGCCAAAACATCGCGTTCCTCGTGGCCTTGGCTTTCGCCGTCGCCGCAAGCGCAAACCTACCGACCATCATCTACTCGCTCTACTGGCGCGGTTTCCGCACCCGTGGTGCGCTGTGGAGCATGTACGGCGGACTCGCTTCCTCCATCATTCTCATTGCGTTGTCGCCCGTCGTTTCGGGTACGCCGACATCCATGATTCCGGATGCGAACTTCGCCATCTTCCCGCTCAACAACCCGGGTATCGTCTCGATCCCTCTCGCCTTCGCGCTGGGTATCCTCGGGTCGGTTCTCCCCGGTGGCAAGAAAGAAAACTCGTGGCTCGCCTCGGAGATGGATGTTCGATCCCTCACCGGTCACGGCGCCGAAAAAGAAGTGCACCACTAATCAGGGGGGCCTGAACAGCGAAACTCCCCGGACCTCAGGGTCCGGGGAGTTTCGTCATGTGCCAACATCCCGCCGCTATCGATATTTACACTTTGGTGTCGCGACGGAGGAAGAGCAGCAGGCTTATCACCAGGAGAATAAGACAGCTTCCGAAGTAGATGAGTCCAGCGTTCGAGAAAGCGGCATCTTGGTTGATCCACGCCTGACCGTTTCTGAAGAATCTCAGCTGTTCTGGTATCCAATTCGTCTCAATGGATTTCTGGGTGACAAGCACATCAGCAAACGAGGCCACGGTTTCAACGAGCCCTAGGTAGAAGAACGGCAACAGCACACCGAGGGTTTGACTCTTCGTGATGATGGAAAGGCTCATCACAATCACCATGTAACCGAAGACATACAGCAGCACGCGCCACCATGAATTTTCAAGCGTCATCGTCCACGTGATGTTGGCGCTGGTAGCAAAAATGGGGCTGGCGGTTGCCGTGCCGTCCTGAAGCTTTAGCGGCAAAAGTGGCCCGAGGAGCACCACCGCTAACGACAGTAACCCGACGGACACCAAGACATAGAGCAAAGCGAATACTGTCTTGCTCGCAAAGTCAGCAATCCTGTTCGGCGCCATGAGGAAGGTATTCGCCAACATGTTGAATCGGTACTCCTGGGCAAACTGACCGGCAACAGGGATGGAAAGAAAAAACAAGAACAGTGCGTTCATGACGCTGGCTTGGGCTCCAAATGTGCTGAGCCCAGGAAAGGACGCTGGATCGGTGGCGCCAGGCGTTCCCATTTGAAGTTGAACCTGATTGACAAGTCCGACAGCCACTTGCGACAGCTCGACCACACAGAAAAGGACGAGGGCGCTGATGAAGAAAAACAGAAATGGCTTGCTCAGTTTCAGAGAACTAACGAGCCCGTAGCGAAGAGCATTAACCACGATTCCTGCCTTTCTTTGCGTTGTGCGTCGACGGTGATTCAGAAACGTAGTCGCTGCGGTTAGACGTCAGTTCAAGAAAAATATCTTCGAGGTTTGATCCCACGGGTTGAATTTCAAAAATTTCAATTCCATGATCTAAGGCGAGTCTGATGAACGGAGTGCTGTTCTCGCTGTACACCTCCAGCACGTCTTCACTAGCCCGACTTTGCTGAAAGTTATGGGTCTCCAGCAGGCTCGCAAAGGTGTCGACTTGTGTGGTCCTGATCCGGAAACTAGAGGGTTTCTGACGTTTGAGAAACGAGTCCAAGGATTCGGAGGCGATGAGCTCCCCCTGCGCGATCACGAGGAGATTATCGGCAAACTGAGCAATTTCGTGAATGAGGTGGCTACTAAGAAGGACGGTATTTCCCGACTTCGCAAAATCCTGCAAGAAGCTCCGGAGCCATTGCACCGACTGCGGATCTAGCCCGTTTGCCGGCTCATCGAGGATGAGGACCTCGGGTTCCGACAGAAGTGCCGTTGCAATTCCAAGTTTTTGCAGCATTCCTGTTGACATGCCTTTGACCCTCATGGAAGCCGCCGTTCCAAGGCCGACAGCGTCGAGGACGTCGTTCACTCGATAGAGAGCAATTCCACGGGTAAACGCAGAAATCCTGAGATGCTCTCTCGCGGTGTGCCGAGGATGAAAGGAGCCCGGCCCCAGATATGCCCCGATCCGACGAGGCCCGTCCTTGAGTGTTTTGTACGTTTTCCCGTCAAAGAGCGTTTCCCCTTTGCCGCGAGCTAATCCGAGCATCATTGACATCGTTGTTGATTTGCCTGCCCCATTGGGCCCGAGAAATCCTGTGATCTTGCCAGGTTCAAGAGAAAAACTGAGCTGGTCAACAACAATACGAGAGCCGTACCGTTTGGACAGCGCCGTCGCTTCGATTAACACCATTTCCTCCAACAACTGAAAACGTTTTGTCTTTTAGTTTATTGGATTCTGCGAATCTGAGGCTACCCGCGCTGGTACTCGTTTACTGCCTACTTCTTTATATAGAGCCGCTCGGGAACGTTGAAGCCATAAATAGTTAGGCCGCTGTCCCAGATCACGCTGCACGCAGCTCGAAGAAGATCGAGTTCGTCATCGCCCTCGCGCTCGATAACGATCTCCATACCCTGCTTGCGAACGCGGGCACCACGCACGGTTACCGATCCGTTTTTGCCGGTGATGCTTTCGGGATACGGCTCGTGGAGCTCGCGCAAGTCACCCAAGATGTAGGTCGGACGCGAACCCGCTGGGGCTGCCAACAGCTGCTTAGCGCGATCGATGCCTGTAAGGACAACGGCCGACGGAATTCCCGCTCTGTTTGCCCCCAGAATATCGGTATCAAGGCGGTCGCCAATGAAGAGCACGTTCTTCGTTTCGAAGCGGCGCATAGCTTCTTCAAAAATCGGAACCTCCGGCTTGCCGGCGACGACGGGCAAACGCCCAACCGCGAGATGCACAGCGGAGACCAGAGAACCGTTACCAGGAGCGATCCCTCGTTCCACGGGAATCGTCCAGTCCATGTTGGTCGCAACCCAAGGAGTATTGATCGGCTCACCCTTGGCGTCTTTGGCGTTGAGTGCGAAGGAGGCTTCCGCCAGATGCTTCCAGCCGAGATCCGGTGAGAACCCTTGCACGACGGCAGCAGGGTTGTCGTTCGCAGAATCCGTGATGACGAAACCTGCCTTCGCGACCTCGTCTCTCAGACCCTCTCCCCCAATGACAAGGATGGTCGCACCCGGCGTCACAATGTCCTTGAGTAAGGCCACAGCAGACTGCGGTGACGTCACGACATCTTCGGTCACCAAGGTGAGACCGAGCTCTCGAAGGTGGTCGCCCACCTGAGCGTCCGTTCGCGACGCGTTGTTCGTGATGTACCCCACATGCTTCGTCTCTTGCACCCGGTTGAGGCTTTCAACGGCATGAGCAATCGCACTCTTGCCGGTATAGACGACGCCGTCAAGGTCTGCCAACACCACATCGACGCCGTCAACGGGGGAAGCGGTCACGCGTTTGGGAGAAAAAAGGGCGCTCACGCGTGTGCGTCCTTCTCGCCTGAACCCTTCGCTAGATGAGCGGTGTCGCGCAGAACCTGCGCCACATCTTCCTCGAGCAAATCCTCGTCGAAGTCCAACGTCGCGTTGGGGGTGACGTGCTTTTCAACGGTTTCGTCGGGCACGGCATCTGCAGCGACCACTACTTCATCGAAAAGACTCGCCACATCGTCGGCCGACAGCTCCTCCGCGTGAATCTCCTCGATTGTCGCGTCCTCTTCGAAAGTTACGTCTTCGACCTTTACGTCCTCGACCTTTACGTCCTCGACCTTTACGTCCTCAAAACTGACATCTACTGGCGTTTCACTCGAACGGTTGACGCCCTCAACGGTGACGCCCTCAACGGTGACGTCCTCAACGGTGATGCCCTCACTCACTGTGTCACCTGCTGACGTTGGCGCTCCATCAACAAGATAAGAAGCGTCGTCATCCTCGTAGCCGTCATCCTCGAACCCATCGAGCTCGAACCCGTCGAGCTCTTCCTCGATGACGATAATGTCCTCGTCCGATTCATCTTCACCGGCAGGAGACTTCTCCAGTGCTGTGTCGGCGACATCGGCAATCACCAACCATTCCGCGGACTCCTGCGTGCGGCCAAGCTCCTCAAGCACTTCGGCGTAAGCGCGGAAAAGTTCCGGACTGTAGCTGAAGGCCTTGGTGGGGTCAAGCTGAGGAATCTCGAGCTCCCCCAGTGCCAACTCGGGCTGGTCGAGGTCAAGACGAGCGCCAGACATCGCGATAGCCAAGGCAACCTGGGTTGCCTCGGTAAGGGTTGCGCGGTCAACGGACCGACCGAGCTCAAGAGCCTTGTCGGAACGACCGACGCCGCGTTCGCTGTCGACCATCAACGCAATCTGCTCGTTCGAACCGGAAATTCGACGGAACGTGCGCATCTCGCGCAAAGCCAAGGCAAAATCTCCCGTGGCATATGCGGTAATACCAAGCGTCTCGCGAACGACAGCGATACGGCCGGCGCGACGTGAAGCCGACAGAACATGCTGGTGAGCAAGCTCGGGATCAGAGTCAATAAGACGAACAGCCATCACGAGATGCTTCGCTACAGTTTCGGCGTTCTCTTTGGTGAGGGTCTTGAGCTCGTTTCGAGCAACGCGATCTAGCTCGTTCACGTCAACATCAAAATCGATGATGGGATCTTCGTGGTGTGCACGAACCGAACGCAGCTCACGAGCCATACGCTGCTCTTCGGTCATCTCTTCGATGAAGCCACCACGAACGCGCTCGGGACGTTCACCCCGCGCACCAAAACGCGTGTTTTCGGGCGCAACCGAGCGCTGCGGACGATCCCCGTAGCTGGGACGCGCAGGCTTGTCACCATAGGAGGGACGGTCCCCGCGGGGCGCAGAATCGCGCTGCGGGCGGTCTCCATACGACGGACGATCACCGCGAGGGGCTGAGTCGCGCTGCGGGCGGTCACCGTTAGAGGGACGATCACCACGAGGGGCGCCGGAATCTCCATATGAGGGACGTGCAGGACGATCGCCGTACGAAGGACGATCTCCACGAGAAGCGCCACCATCACGATTACCGTACGACGGGCGGTCTCCGCGGGGAGCACCCGAATCTCCATAAGAGGGACGAGCCGGACGATCGGAACGGTCACCGTACGAGGGACGATCGCCACGGGGGGCTCCACCATCGCGGTTGCCGTAAGAAGGTCGGTCGGCACGGGGAGCGCCCGAGTCTCCATAGGACGGACGGGCTGGGCGGTCGCCGTACGAGGGACGATCCCCGCGAGGAGCACCACCGTCACGATTGCCGTAGCTGGGGCGGTCACCTCGAGGAGCACCAGAATCTCCATAAGAAGGTCGTGCGGGACGATCCCCATAGGACGGGCGGTCACCACGGGGGCCCGAATCACGCTGGGGGCGGTCACCGTATGACGGGCGGTCACCACGAGGTGCGCCGCCATCACGGTTGCCGTAGGAGGGACGGTCGCCACGAGGAGCACCACCCTCGCGGTTGCCATAACTGGGGCGATCACCGCGAGGAGCCGAATCTCGCTGTGGGCGATCACCGGAAGAGGGGCGGTCGCCACGAGGGGCACCCGAATCTCCGTACGAAGGACGTGCGGGACGATCACCATACGAAGGTCGATCAATTCGAGGTGCGGAGTCGCGCTGGGGACGATCACCA
>CANEXL010000094.1 GCA_947443745.1 Microbacteriaceae bacterium
GAAGCGTTGGTTTCGGGGGAAGGGTTGGCAGCAGAGGCCGCCGGAATGAATCTGTCGGCAAGGGCTTCGGTCGCGCGGGCAAGGATAGCCACGTCGGCACCGACCACGATGAAGTCAACACCGGCAGCGATGTAGCGGTCGGCCGTGGCTGGGGCAAAGGCATTGACTCCCACAGGAACGCCGGCCGCCTTGGCCTTCGCAATGACACTCTCCACGGCAGCGACGACATCGGGATGGTCCTGCTGGCCGAGGAGGCCCATGCTGGCGGCCAAGTCCGAGGGGCCGACAAAGATGCCAGCGATTCCTTCGACGGCGAGAATCTCATCGATGTTGGCGACCGAGGTCACTGTCTCGACCTGAACGAAGAGTGCAATGGAATCGTCGGCGTTCTGTAGGTAGTTCTCGACACGGTTCCAGCGGGAGGCTCGCGCGAGGGCGCTGCCCACACCCCGAATTCCGCGCGGAGGGTAGCGCACCGCGCTCACCAGAGCTTTGGCATCCGCGGCGGTATCGACCATGGGCACGAGCAGGTTTTGAACGCCCAGGTCAAGATATTGCTTGATGAGTTGGGGGTCGCCGTGGGGAGGGCGCACCAGCGGTGTCGCGGGATAGCCCTGAACGGCCTGAAGCTGGGCGACGATGGACTCGAGGCTGTTGGGCGTGTGCTCGGAGTCGATGAGGATCCAGTCCACTCCCGAGCTGGCGCAAATTTCGGCCACGGTGGCGCTGCCGGAACAGACCCAGACGCCAATTTGGGCCCGGGTGGACGCGGCGATTTTAGCGGCGAACGTTGCGTCGAGCTTTAGACGAATTGGCATGTAATTGACCCTAACGGACCGTAATCGGCGTGAACAGTGTCGCCCTTGTAGACCCACATGGGGCGGGTGAAGGAGCCCGCCAGAATGATTTCGCCGGCGGCCATCGAGTCGCCGTGAGCGGCAATCTTGTTGGCCAGCCAGTGCACCCCGGCTGCGGGGTGGTTGAGGACGGCGGCAGCGACCCCGGATTCCTCGATGGTCTCGTTGCGATACAGCAGAGCCGACACCCAGCGCAGGTCGACATCGTTCGGCTTCACCGGAGTGCCGCCCGTAATCATCGCGCCCATAGCAGCGTTGTCCGAGATGGTATCCACAATCGTGCGGCCCTCCATCTCAACGTGAGCGCTGAGAATCTCGAGAGCGGGAACGACGTAGGCGGTGGCATCCAGCACATCAAAAAGGGTGCAATTGGGGCCACTCAGGGGTTTGGCCAGAACGAACGCTAGCTCGACCTCGACGCGACATTTTGTGAACTGGTCGATCTCGATGCGGGCACCGGTCTCGTAGACCATGTCATCAAAGATGACGCCGTAGTCGGGCTCGGTGATGCCGGTCGCAACCTGCATGACTTTGGAGGTGAGGCCAATCTTGCGGCCCACGAGGCGTCGACCGGCGGCGATGCTCCGATCTTTCCAAATTCCCTGCACCGCGTAGGCGTCCTCCACGGTCATTCCGGGGTGGCGCTTGGTGATGAGCGGAACCGGGATGCCCGTTCGGGTTGCTTCCACGAGTTCATCGGCAATCGCCGTTCTGGTGGCTTGATCCAACATATCGAAACCTTATCTCTAGAGCTGGTGGCCCAACTTGAAGCCGTGATCTTTGTCGTCCTTGCGGGTGTAAGAGAAACCGTCGGCGCCGATGGTCTGCGCCATCTCGCTGGGGTCGGCACGCTTGATGACCGGCTGCGGGTTGCCCGCAAGGTCGAGGACGAGGGAGGCATCCGTGTACCAGCTAGGCACAACAGCGTTGCCCCACCAGTCGCGGCGCTGGTTGTCGTGGACATCCCAGGAAACGCGGGGGTTGTCGGGGTCGCCGGTGTAGTAATCCTGAGTGTAAATCTCGACGCGGTGGCCATCGGGGTCGCGCAGGTACAGGTAGAAGGCGTTCGAGACACCGTGACGACCAGGGCCGCGCTCGATGTGATCGGACTTGCGCAGGGCGCCCAGCTTGTCGCAGATGGCAATGATGTTGTGCTTCTCGTGAGTGGCGAATGCCACGTGGTGCATGCGGGGGCCATCGCCACCGGTCAGGGCGGTGTCGTGCACGGTGTCTTTTCGGCGAACCCAGGCGGCATAGACCACACCATCGGAGTCGCTAATATCTTCGGTGACCTTGAAGCCGAGGTCTTCGACGTAGGCGACCGCGCGGGGGACATCGGGCGTCACTTGGTTGAAGTGGTCGAGGCGCACGAGGCAGCCCGGGGTCTGAAGCTCGTAGTGCCAGGCCATGCGCTCCACATGCGTGGTTTCGAAGAAGAACTCGTAGGGGAAGCCCAGCGGATCTTCGACACGGAGCGAGTCGCCGATGCCCTTGACGAAACCCTCTTTGCGACGCTCGACCTTGCAGCCCAGCTCCTCGTAGTACTTCTGAGCGGCATCAACGTCGTCGTTGCTGCGCACGCGGAAAGAGAACGCGGCCACAGCGGCAACGGGGCCCTTGCGCAGCACGAGGTTGTGGTGAATGAACTCTTCGAAGGAGCGCAGGTAAATGGTGTTCTCGTCTTCTTCGGTCACGATCAGACCGAGAATGTCGACATAGAACTCGCGCGATGCGGCGAGGTCAGTGACGACGATTTCCATGTACGCGCACCGCAGAATATCGGGAGCGGGGGATACCGGGGTAGGAATTGGGGTAGACATGTTCTCCTCCTTTGGAGTTGTGGTTAGTTCTTGCCGCCGACGCCGAAGCGTGGGGAGTGCGAGTCTTCGAGGGAGATCTGCACGGACTGTGCGGTCGTGTAAAAATCGATCGAGCGGTAGCCGCCCTCGCGCCCCAGACCGGATGCCTTGACGCCACCGAACGGGGTGCGCAGGTCGCGCACGTTGTTTGAGTTCAGCCAGACCATGCCCGACTCAATGGCGTGTGCAAAGTTGTGAGCACGCTTGAGGTTGGTGGTCCACACGTAGGCGGCCAGGCCGTACTTCGTGTTGTTCGCCAGCTCGAGCGCTTCCTCGTCGGTGTCGAAGGGGGTAATCGCAACGACCGGTCCAAAGATTTCCTCTTGGAAGATTCGAGCATCCGGCTTGACATCAACAAAGACCGTCGGGGCCACGAAGTTACCGGTTGGGAAGCCTTCGGCGCGACCGCCACCCGCCAGAAGGCGACCCTCGCCCTTGCCGATTTCGATGTAGCTCATCACCTTCTCAAAGTGCTTGGGGTGAACCAGGGCACTCACTTCGCTGGCCGGATCGGTGGGAAGCCCGACCACAATGTTGCGGGCACGCTCGGCGAAGCGTTCAATGAAGTCATCGTAGATTTCACGCTGAACGAGCACGCGGCTACCCGCCGTGCAGCGCTCGCCGTTGAGGCTGAAGACACCAAAGACGGTCGCGTCGAGCGCAGCTTCGAGATCGGCATCGGCGAAGACAATGGCGGGGCTCTTGCCACCGAGCTCCAGCGAGAGGCTCTTCAGAAGAGGAGCGGCATTGGCCGAGAGCATGGCTCCCGTTGAGCTGTCACCGGTGAAGGAGATCAGCGGCACGTCGGGGTGGGTGACGAGGGCGTCACCGGCAATACCGCCGGGGCCGAGGATGAGGTTGAAGACGCCGTCGGGCACGCCAGCCTCGCGGAAGATATCGGGCCACAGCGTTGCCGACAGCGGTGTGTAGCTTGCAGGCTTCAGAACCACGGTGTTACCGGTGGCCATTGCGGGCCCCAGCTTCCAGGACTCCTGCATGAACGGAACGTTCCAGGGCGTGATGAGCCCGGCGACCCCAATGGGCTTGCGGTTCACGTAATTCATCTGGCGGCCAGGAACCTTGAAGGCGTTGTCCTGCTGAGCGACAATCAGATCAGCGAAAAAGCGAAAGTTCTCGGCCGCACGACGTGCTTGGCCAAGCGACTGAGCGATGGGCAAGCCGGAGTCGAACGACTCGAGCTCAGCGAGGAGGGCATCACGGGATTCCACGATGTCGGCAACCTTGTGCAGGATGCGCGAGCGCTCGCGGGGAAGCATTTTTGGCCACGGCCCCTCATCGAAGGCGCGCTTGGCTGCGGCGACGGCAAGGTTGACATCCGCTACGCTCGCCGAGGCGGCCGTAATGTACGTCTCGTTCGAAACGGGCTCGAGCACGTCGAATGTGGCGCCGTCAATCGAATCGACAAAAACACCATCAATGAAGTGCTGCAGGTGAGCGGGGAGGTTTGCGGGGACGGGCTGCGTGGTCATGATGATGCTCCAGAATCTGTGCTGACAGCGATTGATGGGGAGGGTAGTTTTTTCTGAGCCGCGATGTATTCCCGCAGCGTCGCGAGTCGGTGCTCTCGAGCGGCGAGTTCAATCTCAAGCGCGGGGGAATGGTTCTCAATGAGGGTGATGAGCTGCTCGTGTTCGTCGACGGAACGCTGAGCACGCCCCGGAACAAAGGAGAAGATTGAGTCGCGAATGGCGGCCAGACGGTTCCAGCCGCGGTGCACCAAATCCAGGATGTGGGGGTTAGGGCAGCGCTCGAAAATGACGGCGTGCAACTCGTGATTGAGATCCGTAAAGCGGCGTGGGTCAAAGTTCTCGAGGCACTCGCGCATTTCGGCGTTGATGGAACGTGCGAGGGCGATGTCGGTGGACGTGATGTGCGGGGTCGCCATGGCGGTCGCCATCCCCTCGACCAGACTCAGGGTCTCCATGGTGAACTGGTATTCGCTGGCATTTGCCGCGGCAACATGCGCCCCCACGTTTGCGGTGAAGGTTACGAGCCCTTCGGCCTCCAGGCGACGAATGGCTTCGCGTACGGGCACGACGCTCACGTCGAGCTCCTTTGCAATTTGCCCCAGAACCAGGCGATAGCCCGGCCCGAACGAACCGTCATTAATCTTGCCGCGCACCGAGAGGTAGGCGCGCTCAGCCTTGTTGGCGACAATCGATGTCATGACTGATCGGCCAACCACTGAACGTACTTTGCACGCCAATCCTTGTTCATCGGAAAGAGTTCTTCGACCCGGCCACCGTTGGCGACCATCTCAGCAATGAACTCTTCTTCACGCTCTTGAACAATGGCCTCGGCAACGAGATCGTGGATGAGGGACGGGGGAACGACGAGAACGCCATCGGAGTCACCGATGATGATGTCGCCAGGCTGAACGGATGCCCCACCACACGCAATGGTGATGTCAACGTCCCACGGAACGTGCTTGCGCCCGAGCACGGCCGGATGCCCGCCGGAGTGATACGTGGGGATTCCAATGTCGGTGACAACCGCGAGGTCGCGCACACCGCCATCGGTCACAATTCCCGCTGCGCCGAGGCTGCGGGCACGTAGCGCCAAAATATCACCGAGGGTTCCGGATCCGGTCTCGCCCCGAGCATCCATGACGACCACGTCATCGGGCTGAAGGCTGTCGAAGAGGCGCTTCTGCGCGTTGTAACCGCCACCAAATTTCTCGAAGAGGTCTTCGCGAAAGGGAACGTACCGCAGCGTTCGGGCGAGGCCCACCATACGGGCGCCGGGCTGAGTGCTCGTGAGGCCATCGATGGAGACGTTGTTGAAACCGCGTTTGCGGAGGAGTGAGCTCAAGGTGGCGGTGGCCACGGAATTTATGCGTGCTTTCAAGTCTTCGGTGAGGATGCTGACCTCTGCCGGCAGACCTGCGGCCTCCCGCGAGCCCCACGCTTCTTCGCGTTGGAGATTATCAATTTTTGGACCCGCGCTGAACTCGGGGAGTGGGATAGTTCCCTGCACGACGGTTGTCGTCAGGCGCCCGGTTGAGGGCGAGCCGGGAGCGGTGGGGGCATCCACTTCGACTTCGACGACGTCACCGGGAACGATGACGGAAGAGCCAGCGGGAGTGCCGGTCAGGATGATGTCCCCGGGCTCAAGGGTCATGAGCTGAGAGAGGTCAGCAACCAGAGTGCCAAAGCCGAAGGCGAGGTTTTCGGTGGTGTCATCTTGCACGAGGGCGCCGTTGACCCAGGTACGAAGGCGCAGTTTGGCTGGGTCGACGTCCGAGGCAGCAATGACGTTGGGCCCGATCGGGGTAAACCCGTCTCCACCCTTCGAGCGCAGGTTTGATCCTTTGTCGACGTAGCGTAAGTCGTAGACACCGAGGTCATTTGCGGCGGTCACGCCGGAGACGGCAGCCCACCCCTGCTCGGGGGTCGCTCGTCGCACGTGCGTGCCAATGATGAGCGCGATTTCGCCCTCGAAGGCGAGCAGCTCTGTGCCGGCCGGGCGTTCAACAGTGCCTCCGGTGAAGGCCAACGATGTAGCGGGCTTCAAGAAGAACGAGGGATGGGACGGCGTGCGCCCGCGCTGCGCGATGCGCGACGCGTAGTTGAGGTGCAACGCAATGATCTTGCCCGGTTCGATGGTCAAATCCAATGTCGTGATGCTCATGTCGTCGCAACTTCCTCGAAGAGTAATATCTGAAATCATATACGATGTGATAAGGGTGTCAAGGGGTAATTCGCAATCGATTAGCGCTGAGCGGCACTGAATCACCGGCACTGAATCACCGGCAATGAATGACCTGCAGTGACGGGGCGGCAATCCCGGTGCGGACATTCTCGCGCTGGAAACAGAAAACCCCCGCCTGTGGCGGGGGTTTTCGTGCAGGGGGCCTCGTTGCCGAGGGCCCACCAGGGCGTTTGTGACCTAGACCAGATCGAACCGGTCGGCCATCATGACCTTGTCCCAGGCGGCGACGAAGTCGTGCACGAACTTGGACTGAGCGTCGTCGCTGCCGTAGACCTCGGCAAGAGCCCGCAGTTGCGAGTTCGAACCGAAGACCAGGTCAGCGCGGCTACCGGTCCAGGTAACGGCGCCGGTCTTGGAATCGCGGGCGTCGAACAGTTCGGCATCCTCGGTCTGAGGGTGCCAGGTGTTACCGGCATCCAACAGGTTCACGAAGAAGTCGTTCGTCAGTGTTCCAGGGTTCTTGGTGAACATGCCCACGGCCGAGTGATCGGCGTTGGCATCCAGAACACGCATGCCACCCACGAGAACGGTCATTTCGGGACCGGTGAGGCCCAGTAGCGACGCGCGCTCGATGAGCATGTACTCAGCGACTTTGTGGTGACCCTTGCTCGCGTAGTTACGGAAGCCATCGGCAGCCGACTCAAGGTAAGCGAAGGATTCGACATCGGTCTGTTCCTGCGTTGCATCAGTGCGGCCGGGAGCGAAGGGAACCGTGATGTCTGTTCCGGCACTCTTGGCAGCGTGCTCCACAGCGGCAGCGCCACCGAGAACGATGATGTCGGCCAGAGAAACCTGAGCCTTGCCAGCCTTGTTGAAGTCCGCCTGCACTCCTTCGAGCACGGTGACCACGGCCGCGAGGTCGGCAGGTGAGTTCGAAGCCCAACTCTTCTGAGGCTCCAGACGAATACGAGCTCCGTTTGCTCCACCGCGCTTGTCGGTGTTGCGGAACGACGAGGCCGACGCCCAGGCAGTCGAGACCAGCTGCGAGACGGTGAGTCCCGAGGCCAGAATCGTCTTCTTGAGGGCGGTGATGTCGGCGGTGCCAATGAGC
>CANEXL010000095.1 GCA_947443745.1 Microbacteriaceae bacterium
CGATATCTTGACCGGCGTGCACAGCGAGGGTATTGAATTTTGACATGGCAAAGCTCCTTAATTGGGGGGTGAGTGGTCGCCGGTTTAGGCGAAGATGGGGTCGAGAACGCGAGAAATGTGCTCGCGGAGCGCTGTTTGCTCAGGGGTTATCGTCACGTCGTAGCCGTGTTCGATCATCCATTCGTCATTGAAAATCTTGCCCAAGTAGCCGCGACCGCTATCGGGAAGCAGAGCGACGACAACGTCATCCTTGGTGAGGTTGACTGCTGCCTGGATCGCCGCAACGACGGCCATGCCTGAAGAGCCGCCGACGAGGAGTCCTTCTTCGCGAGCAAGGCGGCGGGTCATGGCAAACGACTGGGCGTCCGTGACCATGATCATTTGGTCGGGCAGGGAGGCGTCGAAGGCTCCAGGCCAGAAGTCCTCGCCCACACCCTCCACGTGATAACCGTGGATTGGCCCACCCGAATAAATTGACCCCTGCGGATCGGCGCCAATTATCTTTACGGCTCCACCCGAGGCTTCCTTAAGAAAGCGCCCCGTGCCCGTGATGGTTCCTCCGGTACCGACGCCCGCGACGAAGTGCGTTATCTTGCCGTCGGTGTCATCCCAGATTTCAGGACCGGTCGTGTGATAGTGGCTGGCCGGTCCGTTGGGGTTGTCATATTGGTTGGGCTTGAAGGCACCAGGGATCTGTTCGACGAGGCGATCCGAGACCGAGTAGTAAGACCGCGGGTCGCTAGGCTCGACATTTGTGGGGGTGGAGATGACCTCGGCACCATAGGCGCGCATCGTGTTTTGCTTATGGATCGATACCTTGTCGGGAACGACGAAAATCGTCTTGTAGCCTCGCTGTTGCGCGAACAACGCCAGGCCCACACCCGTGTTACCGGATGTCGCTTCGACGATGGTTCCACCGGGGAGAAGGCGACCGTCACGTTCGGCAGCGTCGAGGATGCGCTCGGCAATGCGGTCTTTCGATGAACCCCCGGGGTTGACGAATTCAACCTTGACCAGGATTGTCGCGGCGATTCCTTCGGCCACGGCGGTGAGGCGAACGAGAGGGGTATTGCCAATGATGCCGGTAACGGCGTGTGCGTACTTCACGTGGGAGGTTCCCTAAAGATGAGGGAGAGCACCCGCAGAAATGGGGGTACGTCTCGAAATTGTTGTCTGGAGTGCGTGCGCTACAGATGGCACGCGAAAGAACTAGTTCAGATATGAACTAGAGACAACAACAACAGAGACGAGTGATAATCACGATGGGGTCACGCTAGCACGAAAGCTGCGTGACCCCATCCGTTGATGATCGATTGTTACGTCACAATTGCTAGGAATGTGTCGGTGACGCTATTTTGCCGGGGGCACCCTTGCTCACCTTGTACTGGTAGCCGCGGTGGGCCGGTGCGAGGTGATCACCCTTGTTGAACAACTTCTGGCGCAGTGTTCCCGTGGTGTATTCGGTGGGGTACACGCCGCGCTTTTGGAGTTCCGGAACGACCCACTTCACGATGTCCTCGAAGGTTCCGGGAGTGACGGCATAGGCCAGATTGAAACCGTCGGCATCCGTAAATTCAGCCCATTCTTGTAGCTGATCAGCAATTTCTTCGGGGTCTCCCACGATGACCGAGCCGAACCCACGAACCTTTGAATACTCGGCAATGTCACGAACGGTCCACTCCCCCGCAGGCTTGTCTCCCTCTTGCTGGGCTGCCGCAATTGACTGAATGGCGTTGGATGTGATGTTGCCGAGGGGCTCGTCGAGGTCGAACTCGGAGAGGTCAACTCCCATCCATCCGGACATCAGAACGAGCGCCGCCTCGGGCGACGCGTAATCGAGATATTCCTGATGCTTGGCGTGCGCCTGCTCGCTTGTCTCATCGACGATGATCGTGAGCATGGCGTAAATGCGAGCGGAATCGCGACCCCGGCCGGAAGCTTCGAGGGCCTCTCGAATTTCTGTGATCTGGCGAGCAACAATCTCCTTGGTGGGGCCAGCGACGAAGATTGCCTCGGCGTTGTCTGCGGCAAAGGCAATTCCGCGCTTGGAGGCACCTGCCTGGTAGATCACCGGCGTGCGCTGCGGCGAAGGCTCAACGAGGTGAATGCCGGGGACGGAGAAGAACTCACCCTTGTGGTTGATGCTGTGCACCTTCTTGGGGTCTGTGTAGACGCCGGTCTCGCGGTTGCGAATAACAGCGTCGTCTTCCCACGAGCCCTCCCAGAGCTTGTAGAGCACCTCAAGGTACTCGTCGGCGTGGGCGTAGCGGGCATCATGCTCTAGCTGATCTTCATTACCCATATTGCGGGCGGCGGAGGGAAGGTAACCGGTGACAATGTTCCAGCCAATGCGTCCCTTGGTGAGGTGGTCGAGCGTTGAGAGGCGACGCGCGAAGGGATAAGGGTGCTCGTAAGACGTTCCCGCGGTGACACCGAATCCCAGGTGTTTGGTGGCGGCGGCCATGGCCGATACGACCATGAGGGGGTCTGTCACGGGAACTTGCGCTGCATGAGAAATGGCGGCGTCGTGGTTGCCCCCATAAACGTCGTAGGTTCCCAGCACATCGGCAATGAAGATGCCATCGAAGAACCCCTTTTCGAGGAGCTGAGCCAGTTCCGTCCAGTAGTCAATGTCTTTATAGCGCGATGCTTGAGAGTCAGGGTGGCGCCAAGTTCCGCCGGTCACGTGCCCCACACAGCTCATGTCGAAGGCGTTGAATCGAATGGGACGTGTCATGAGAGGTTCTCCTTTGATTGCTGATTCGTGACTCTAAATGAGGCTGCTTTGTGGTTTTGGGGAAGCCGATCACCACGATTGTGAAGCTTGTTCCGAAGTGTTCCGGGGGTGTACTCCGTAGGATAGGCACCACGTTTTTGGAGCTCCGGTACGACATAGGTAATGACGTCTTGGAAGCTTCCGGGTGTTATGGCGTAGGCGAGATTGAAACCATCAACGTCGGTGTCGGCGACCCATTCTTGAAGCTGATCGGCCACCTCGGAACCGGAGCCGACGATGCGCGGGCCGAGTCCGCCAATTCCGCCCCACTCGGCAATATCGCGAATGGTCCAGTCGCGGCCATCATTTGTTGCGGCTTGAAAATTGGCAACGGCAGAAACAATCGCGTTGCTCTTGACCGCACCGATGGGGTCATCGAGGTCGTATTGGGAGAGGTCGATGCCCATCCATCCTGACATGAAAACAAGGGCGCCTTCCGCGCTGGCATAGGACTTGTACTCCTCGTGTTTCGCCTGAGCCTTTTCTGGAGTCTCATCGGTGATGATGGTAAGCATTGTGTAGATACGCACGTCGTGGCGGTCTCGCCCGGCAGCCTCCAATGCGTCTCGAATGGCGCTGACGGTCTTCTTGAGGATTGCCTTTGTCGGAGAACCAACGAAGACAGCCTCGGCATTTTCGGCCGCAAAAGCGATTCCCCTCGGAGACGCGCCCGCTTGGAAGATGACGGGCGTGCGCTGAGGTGATGGCTCCACCAAATGGATGCCCGGCACGGAGAAGAATTCACCCTTGTGCTCGATGTTGTGGACTTTTGCGGGGTCTGTGTAGATACCGGACTCCCGGTCACGAATGACAGCATCCTCTTCCCACGAACCTTCCCACAGCTTGTACACGACTTCGAGATACTCGTCGGCATGGTCATAACGGGCGTCATGTTCCAGCTGGTCTTCGTTCCCCATGTTGCGTGCCGCTGAGGGTAAGTAGCCCGTCACGACGTTCCAGCCCACACGGCCCTTGGTGAGGTGATCGAGTGTCGACATGCGTCGAGCAAAAGGATAGGGATGTTCGTAGGCAGTGCCCGCGGTAACGCCGAATCCGAGATTCTTGGTGACGGCGGCCATGGCGGAGACGAGCATGAGCGGGTCGGCGACGGGAACTTGGGCACCGTTGCGCAGCGCTGCCTCATTGGTGCCGCCGTACACGTCGTAGGTCCCCAGAACATCCGCGATGAAGATGCCGTCGAAGAGGCCTTCTTCGAGAAGCGTTGCCATCTCAGTCCAGTAGCTGATCTCGTTGTACCGGTGGGATTGATCTTCCGGATGGCGCCAGAGGCCGGGCGACTGGTGGGCGACACAGTTCATGTCGAAAGCGTTGAAGCGAATCTGGCGAGTCATGGATGGCCCTTTCTGGTCGAGAAGGTTAATGCAAGAAATGTCGTGAGCACCCAACGCGCGTTGGGGCCCACGACACTTTCTTCGTTACTTGGCGTCGAGTGGAAGTAAGATGTTCTTCACGGCAGGATCTGTTGCGAGGAACTCCTGAACGAGGGGGTCCTTGAACGCTGCAACGAGTGCCTTGATGTTCTCCGTCGTCGCGTACGTCGATCCAATCGTTAGCTGACCGGCGAACTCGTCAGGAGCAGCGGGAGCGAAAATTTGCTGCGAGAGCGGGACCTTGGCAGCGAGGTAGTACTCGGTGTAACCAACGGCAGCGGCGAGGTCAGGAAGTGCACGAGACTGAGCAGCGAAGTCCAAAAGAACGAATTCAAGGTTTTTGGGGTTCGTCGCGATGTCGTCGACGGTTGCTTGCCACTTGTTGACGCCATCCTTCAGCGTGATGAGGCCGGCGCGCTCCAGCAGCCACAAGCCCTGAGCCTCATTAGCCGGGTCGGAGTAGATCGAGACCCTCCCACCATCGGGGATCTGGTTTACATCGGTGTACTTGTCCGAGAAGATACCGAAGCCCCAACGGAAGACAGCCGTTGCCGCCTCTTCCTTGAAGTCGGGGTTGGCCTCAAGAACCTGGCCAAGCCACAGCTTGTGCTGGTAGACGGTTCCGGCAACGGTTCCATCGCTCACGGCGCGGTTGAGGGTGTTGCTGTCAGCGAGTCCCTTGTACGCAACGGTGATGCCATACTTCGGGGCGACCTTTTCGGCGACGAACTGAACGAGTGCCTGCTCTGAGGCATTGCCGTCGGCGGTCACAACGACGAGGGTTGCTCCGGCAACCTCGTTGGGAGATTTGGCGGGGTTGAGCAAGGGGATTGCGATGGCGGCCACGACGCCCAGAATGACGACGGCGCCACCGACGACCCACGGCCAGCGCTTGCGGGTTTTGATGCTGAAGCCGTGGTCGTCGGTTGTGTTTGCGGGTGTTTCTGACATGGTGATAGTTCCTTTTTCTGGGATCAAAACGAATCGAAGGTCACGAGTGCGCCTTCGTGGGGGGAAAATGTGGAAAAGCTAGGCCGCTAGGACGGGTTCAGAGGAAACCGGCGCGGCCCTGCGCATTCGCTTCGAGGAGCGCCGTGCGTAAGGTGTTGTCAGGCGCACGGCGGCATCGCCGAGAAGCTGGACGAGAGCAACTGTGACCACCAGAATCACGATGGTGACCAACATGACGGTGTTGTCAAAGCGCTGGTAGCCGTAGGTTACGGCGACGTATCCAATACCACCGGCACCAATGGTTCCGGCAATGGCCGAATACTCAATCATGGCGATGGTGTTGATCGTCAGGCCACCCAGAATCTGAGGAACGGCCTCGCTGAGCTGGGCGGTGCGAACGACCTGAAGTTTTGAAGCACCGGAGGCGCGGGCAACCCGAACCAACGACGGTGGAACGCTCCGCAATGAGTTCTCTACGATGCGCGTAAAGAACGCAACGCCAGCGAGAGACATTGGAACAACCGCGGCCGCGATACCGATGTTGGTGCCCGTGATGAGGCGCGTGAATGGCATGATGGAGGCCATCAGGATCAGGAACGGAAGTGACCTTCCGATGCTGACAACCCAGCTCACGGTTGAGTGCGCGGCGCGATTCTCAATCAGGCCGCCCGGCGCAAGGTTGTGCACGAGGGCGCCAAGGGGCACTCCGACCACGATGACGATAACCATGACAATGCCGACCATGATGAGCGTCTCGACCAGGGCCGGGAAGACCAAAGCAGGAATCTTGTCGAGGGGAACGTCGTTGACGGCCGAGTGGATGACGCTCATGCGACGATCTCCAAGACGGGTGCGGGCGCGAGTAGAGGGCGCTGTTCAGAAATTCGCTCGGCGACGAGCCCGAGGTCGAGTGCCGCATTAATAATCGTCGAATCGTCTGTCGCATTCAGTCCGATTGTGGCTTGCCCCACGACAGCTCCGTTGATGGTCTCGATGGATGCACCCAGCAGCGAAATGGGTGAGCCCACCGTAAGGGAAAGTGTGGAGAGCCAGTCGGCAGGAACGTGAGCGTTCGCGTAAACCAGCTGCCATTGGTCCTTGCCGGCAGGCAGGACAGCGGGTGTGCTAGTCGGACGCAGAGCCTGGCCCAGTAACGACGTTGGGTCGCGGAGAAGACTGACGAGGGCGCCAGATTCGACGATGTGGCCGTGATCGAGGCGCGCGACCGAATCAGCGACCTTGAGAACTGTATCCATCTCGTGCGTAATAAAGAGAATTGCGAGACCGAGGTCATCGCGAAGCTCTTTGAGCAGGGCCACGATGGAGGCCGTTGACTCTGGATCAAGACCGGATGTGGCCTCATCGGCAAGCAGCACCGAAGGGCGAAGGGCGAGGGCGCGGGCAATGCCAACGCGCTGACGCTGCCCTCCCGACAACTCGTGCGGGAAGTGGTTGGCGCGGCTGCTGAGTCCTACTCGCTCGAGAAGCTCGGCAACGCGGTGCTTGGCTTCTCCCTTTGTGGCGCCGAGATACTCGAGCGGCAGGGCAACGTTCTGAGCTGCCGTTCGTCGACTAAAGAGACCATCCGATTGAAAAATCGTGCCGATGCGACGGCGGGCGATTCGAAGCTGCTCCTCGTTCAAATGTGAGAGGTTCTCTCCGTTGACGATGACCGAGCCAGAGGTCGGGCGTTCGAGGAGATTGATGCACTGGGCGAGGGTGCTCTTGCCAGCACCGCTAGGGCCGACGATGGCAAAAATTTCTCGCTCGGCGACGCTGAAGTTCAAGTCCTCAAGGACGACAGTGGCGTGAGGGCCGTGACCAAATACTTTGGTCAATTTGTCGAGACTGATCATGACGAGTCACTTTCGAAGGCTGCGGGCGAGTGGTTAGGCCCTAAGCGTGCACTGAAAATGCCATCAAAGATAATTTCGTTACCGTTCACGACGGCTTGTTTCGTAATGTAACGCTTCAAGACGTTTCATTACGCTTCATGTTGCAGTTAGCGGTCCAAGGAGTCCAGAGCGCCCGTGATGTCGGCCAAAAGATCTTCAATGTTTTCGATCCCGACGCTGAGTCGCACGAGGTTGTTGGGAACTTCGAGGACGGTCCCCTCGACGGACTGGTGGGTCATGGCGCTCGGGTATTCGATAAGAGATTCCACTCCCCC
>CANEXL010000096.1 GCA_947443745.1 Microbacteriaceae bacterium
GCACCTTGCGGGCGCACGCTATCGGCGGTAAATCGGAGAAGTTGAGCGTCGGACGTGACGAAAACGAGGTTGGTGGTTTCGGCGGCAACGCCGATTCCCACAACAGCATCGCCATCCTTGAGCGAAATGAGCGGTTGGCCTGACTTCGTTGGGAAGGCGTCACTCGCGACACGCTTCACAACTCCTTCTTTTGTTCCTAAGGCCAGAACGTGTGGAGTCACCAGGTCGACGAGGCCAATCACTTTCTCTCCACGCTCCACATCAACGTAGTCATCGGCTTTCACTCCGGCTGCCATCGAGACCGAGGTTGAGGGAACCCCAGGAAGCCCCACAGGGGAGACCAGGAGTAATCGGCCGTGGCTGGTGACAACACCAAAATCACCGCGGCGGGTACAGGGCACGCAACTCGCAATGGCGTCGTGCGCGGTGCGATGGGTGCCTTGGGAGAGCTCTGTTGAGTGAAGCGTCGCATCGGTCGCCTCGGGGTGGTCGGCACGCACGAGGCGCCCCGAGCGACTCAAGAGAACGTGAGCGGGCGAGTCTGCAATCTCCAGAGAGACTTTGGCCGAAGCACGAATCTGGGCGGGCGTGGCGACGGTCGAGGTACTCAGCACGGTTCGCCGTGGCGTCCCTAACTGGCGCGAGACGTCGGCAAGTTCCTGGGCCACGACATCGATGAGATTGCCGGGGCTGGAGAGAATCAAGTCAAGCGCTGCAATTTCTTTGCGGAGGGCATCGGCCTCGGCTTCCAATTCAACGCGCGAGAATTTGGTGAGACGCCGAAGACGAAGTTCCAGAATGTAATCGGCCTGCAGCTGTGAAAGCTCGAAGACGTCCATGAGTCGAAGACGAGCCTGCTCGGTGTCATCGCTTTGACGAATCAGTTGAATGACCTCATCGATGTCCACAATGGCAATGAGGAGGCCGCCCACGAGGTGCAGGCGCTCTTGGCGCTTGCGCAAGCGATATTGCGATCGGCGCCCCACAACGGACTTGCGATGGTCGACGTACACCTCGAGCATCTGGCGCAGGCCCAGTGTCTGTGGGCCACCATTGACCAAGGCAACATTATTGATGCTGAAGGAATCCTCCAGTGGAGTGAACCGGTACAGCTGCTCGAGAACAGCTTCGGGGCTGAATCCCGTTTTGATTTCGATGACGAGTTTGAGGCCATGGTGCCGATCGGTCAGGTCGACGACGTTAGAGATTCCGCTGAGTTTCTTGCTTTGCACGCCATCTTTAATTTTGTCGATGACTTTCTCTGGACCCACGAGGTACGGGAGTTCGGTAACGATGATGCCCATTTTGCGCGGTGAGACGCTTTCAATGGACACGCGGGCCCGAGTTCGAAAACTGCCGCGTCCGGTCTCGTAGGCTTCGCGAATGCCCTCTAACCCCATTATGACGCCGCCGGAGGGTAGATCAGGTCCGGGAACAAAGGCCATGAGCTCTTCAAGAGATGCCTCGGGGTTGCGGAGCAGATAAATTGCGGCTTCCACAACTTCAATAAGGTTGTGCGGCGCCATGTTTGTGGCCATGCCGACAGCGATTCCACTGGCGCCGTTGACAAGCAGATTGGGGTATGCGGACGGCAAAACGTCGGGTTGTGTGAGTTGGTTGTCGTAGTTGGGAACAAAATCGACGACGTCCTCGTCGAGATCAGCAGTCATTGCCAACGCAGCAGCGGCGAGGCGTGCTTCGGTGTACCGGGATGCCGCGGGCCCGTCATCGAGGGAACCAAAGTTTCCATGACCATCGATGAGAGGCAGGCGCAGCGAAAAGTCTTGCGCCAAACGAACGAGAGCATCGTAAATCGACGCGTCACCGTGCGGGTGAAGCTTTCCCATGACCTCGCCGACGACACGGGCTGACTTGACGTGGCCCTTGTCGGGTCGAAGTCCCATGTCATTCATTTGGAAGAGGATGCGCCTTTGGACAGGCTTGAGACCGTCTCTGGCGTCAGGGAGCGCCCGCGAGTAAATAACCGAATACGCGTACTCCAAAAAGGAGTCGCGCATTTCTGCGGAAACGTCAATGTCCTCGATACGTTCAACGAAATCGGGGGAGTCAGTCTTGGGTGTCATAGCTATTTCTCTCGTGACGTGCGGAACAGTGCGCCGCTGCCGCCTCTGCGCTCAATTATGCGAGACTTGCGGCAATGTCTTTCATGCTACCGAGCCCACAAAAAGCATCACCAAGCCTTGCCGACGTGTTGCCAAGTTGCCTCGCCAGCCTGGGCGTTGCGGGCTATGAAAACCGATTGCAGCTTCGCGCTGTGCGCTCATCCATTGTCGTGATTGTCGATGGTCTGGGAGCCCTGAATATTGGTGCGGCCAAGGCCCACGCTCGCTTTTTGGCACCGAAACTCACAAAGGCCACAACGATTTCGACCGTCTTTCCCTCGACGACAGCGTCTGCTTTGCCATCCTTTACGACCGGGGTTAGCCCCGGTGAGCACGGCCTGCTCGGTTATCGGGTGCGCGTTCCCGAATCTGGCGAGCTCGTCAACCAGTTGACCGGACTCGATTCCATCGCCGCAAAAGAATCGTGGCTAGGTGCTGTGCCTTTGTACGCCCACGCACGGGAGCAGGGAATTCGTCCCGTCGTCGTCTCGAAGGCACGTTTCACAACGTCATCGCTGACGAAGATCATCCATGTTGGCGCTGATGTGGTTGGGGCAGCGTCTATCGGCGAACGATGTACGGCGGCTCTCGACGCTGTCAAGCGCGGCCCGTCACTGGTAGTTCTCTACATTTCAGAATTGGATGAGATTGCGCATGCTCAGGGGGTGGGCTCGCATGCCTGGGCGAGCAAGCTCGAGGAGGTAGACGCTGAGCTTGCGCGCTTGGCGGGTCTCTTGGCCAAGGACGTCTCTCTCATTGTCACGGCGGATCACGGCATCATCGACATTGCTCAACACTCGCATGTTCTGTATGGAGGAGACGACTCCACGATGGCGCACGTTGCAGCAGTAGGGGGCGAGCCTCGGTGCCTCCAGCTTTATCTCACGCCGGGAATACCCGTTAAGGATGTCGTCGAGGAGTGGACGAAGCTTCTCGGTGACGTTGCCTACGTCGTCACGCGTCAAGAAATGATGGAAAGCGGTTGGCTGGGAAGCGTTATGCCGGCGAACCAAAATCGCCTGGGTGACATTTTTGTGCTGGCCCGCAAGGACGTGGTCTTCTTTGACGTTCATGACCCCACCAATAAGGCGCGCAAAATGATCGGTCACCATGGAGGTATCTCTCCCGCCGAAATGCGAATTCCTCTTTTGCAACTCGCCTAGGGAAAGACTCCTACGGGGATTCTTCTTCTGAACGTGTCCCGAAGACGATTTCATCCCAGGAGGGCATAATCGCCCTCTCACGCTTGGCATGAGAACCTGTGCGTTGAATACCGGGGCGGGAGACAGGTTCAACGGTCACCGGCGGGTTCGACGAATCGTCAGTGCTGTCGGGACGGTTTTCGCTGGCGGATTCGGAGTGATCAGCCGTTTCACGAGAATCCCGAAGCCACGCTGGAGTGGTCTCGCGTTCACCTCGGCGTCGGCGGAGGGCTTCGAGGAGATCGGCCGTCGGGGAGGTCCCCGTCGCGTTTCGGATCTCGTCGCGTACGTTGACATCGGTGGTACTGAAGAGATCGGCCACCCCCACAAAAACATTCGTTTCGTAGGTGAATTCGGTATTCTCTTCGCCAGAGACCGTTGCATCGCTGGCTGCTTCACTGGCTGCATCGGCGGCCACAACGGCAAATCCTAAATGACTCACCTTCGCAAGCGACGAAGCCTGGTCGCCTTCGGTCGAGAGCGATTCATTGGTACCTAGAGCACTGGTAATCGCGGCAGAATCACCCGGAACGGCTCGCAGTCGCGGAATAATCCCCGTTGTCATGTCGCCTTTTTGGGAGAGTGTCGAGGCGTCAGAATTGAGCGGAGAAAGGGCGTGCTTTCGAGGTTCAAACGACCAACGGGCGTCGTGATCAATAGTTGCTGCCTCAAAAGAAAGTTTGACGACCCATGAGCCGTCACTTTCTTTCCAACTTGCCCAGCGCTCTCCGGTAGCCCCAACTTCTCGAAGTCTCGAGCGAATGAGGGCACCGAACGCCGACGATGTGTCTCCCGTCTCGGTATCAACGGTTGCCTGCGTCTGCACGGCCAGCGCAGAATTGATGATGAATTCCCTCTCCGCCAGAACAGGACCTTCGAAACGGGCAATGAAATCAAGTGACGCACCGGTGAGAGCGGCCACCTCTTCGCTGGACATGCCCGCTCGGATGTGAGCTTGAACATCTTTGGGGGAGACACGAACGGTCTCTGTCTCCGAACGTGCCCCGCGAAGGCGGTGTAAAGCTATGGCATCGATGGGAACACGAAATTCCTCGCCATCGGGATGGGCGACAATCAGCGTCGAGTTATCAACGTCGATGATTTTTAGTTCGCGCATGTCGGCAACTCCTTGAGAAAACTTGGCTAATCGATATGGTTCCATGAATGTGTTCCAACCCGCTGGAACGGGTGGGCGAGCCGCGAATTTCGGGCTATTTCTCGACTCGCAGTAATCGGTTTTGCATTTTGTCGAGAAATACGGCAAGCTGTCGGCGCTGGTGGTCACTCAAGCTGGCACGAAAAGGACATGGAAATACACAATGGCGACAGATTACGACGCACCGCGTAAAACGGAAGACGATACAGACTCCATTGAGGCGCTCAAAGAGCGCGTCCCCGACAAGCTTTCTGGTCACGTTGACGGAGAAGATGCCGATAACCCCGGTGGTTTTGAGCTTGCGGGCGCAGATCTTTCAGACCTTGAGCTAGACGTCGTTGTTCTTCCCCCACAAGAAGACGAATTCACCTGCGTGAGCTGTTTCTTGGTGAAGCATCGCTCTCAGATCGATCACGAAGTAAAGCTCGGAGCGATCTGCATGGAATGCGCGTCCTAGCAAAGAGTGACTAATTGGCTCTTTTGAGGGCTAACTCACAGCCTGCTCCTTCGATTGAAGGGGCAGGTTTTTTTCTGTCACGTCAGGAAATAGTTGACCGTGACCGAAGAGCCGCGACGAAGTCCTCGGGATGCCGTGTTGACACGATCCAGTAAGGAACGGGATCGAGGGGATCGACAATCTCAATGCGTATGACGGGATCAACCCATCCGGCAAACATCACCCAGGCTCGGGCGTCGAGCTGGACCCCGCGCTGTGCGATGGCGTGCGAGCCCGAAAAAGCACTGGCCGCACCGAGGTGCTCCCGGGGGATAGTCGCCTTGCCGACACGCAACTGCGTATCGGTCAACTCGATTCGGGGAGATTTAACAATCATCAAAATGACGATGGTGACGTAAACGGCGACGGAGAGAATAATTCCAAACCACATATTTATGGGTGCCAGTACTAAAACAATGGCCGGAATAACCAAAATTGCTGCGATGTAGAGCCACGGCGCGGGGCGCAGGATCTCTCGATACGTCTTCATGCTTCTATCTCACCAGACTTTCTGGGCTACCCTCGACCTGTGTCTGATTCTGTCGATGTTTTGATTGTCGCCGCCACTACGCCAATGGTGGCGCATCCTGGCGACGCTGGCGCCGATTTGTCCTCAACAATGGACTGCGTGATTCTTCCGGGGGAGCGAAAAACTGTTTCCACGGGTGTCTCCATCGCATTACCCCGTGGCTACGTTGCGTTCATTGTTCCACGCAGCGGACTGGCCGCGCGCCACGGCATAACGATTGTCAATTCTCCCGGAACCGTCGATGCCGGATACCGCGGCGAAATTCTCGTGACGTTGTTGAACACCGACGCGAAGGAGCCCTTTTCCGTCGCTGTGGGCGATCGAATAGCGCAGATGGTTGTTTTGGCTTTTGCAGCGGTCAATTTTGTTCCCGTGGAGCGCCTGCCCGAAAGTGAGCGCGGAATTAACGGCTTCGGATCGACCGGCCTCAACACTCACACCATCCGCAATAAGGAAGTCTGATGTCCGACGAATATGCCAAGAGCAGCCCTGACGATCGTGAAACCAACGGCCCTTTTGATGAGGTTGAGGTCAGCGGCGTTCGACCGTATGTAGATCTAGGGTCTCTCAAGCTGGTGCCTCGTGAAGGTCTCAATTTGAGGTTGGAAGTTGAAGAGGGCTCGGGCAGAGTCGTAGCTGCCGCTCTCGACTTTCGTGGATCTACCTTGCAGGTTCAGCCTTTTGCGGCGTCACGCAATGCGGGCTTGTGGGGCGAGATTCGATCACAGCTCAGTGAACAGGTTGCGAAGCAAGGCGGCCACGTTGAGGAGTATGCGGGAGTGCTCGGCCCCGAATTGTCATGCCGTGTCCCCGTTTCCACGCCCAGTGGCCCCGGTTTTCAAGACGTGCGGTTTATCGGCGTAGATGGCCCTCGCTGGTTCTTGAGGGGTGTCATTGCGGGTCCGGCTGCTGTTGATGCTGAACAGGGCACGGTCATGATGGATTTGTTTCGCTCCATCGTCGTGGTGCGTGGGCAGGCACCCCTGCCCCCTCGCGAACTCTTGCCTCTTCGAGTACCCGCGCAGGCCAGCGGAACGACGCAGGCCCGATGAGCAATCTCGGAGATCTGTGGCGCAATGCCAGCGGAGCGGGATCACCCGAACCTACCGCTGAGGCAGTCCAGGGAATCAAGGGGCACCCACTTTTTCGGGCCATGGGGGGAATTCTCGGCATAGTCGAAACCATTCTCCCGGGGTTGGTCTTCGTTCTCGTCTTGGCCTTGTGGCTGGATCCGTGGCTTGCCATCTACATATCTGCCGGCGTCTCGATCGTGTTTACCTTGTGGCGCCTCATTCGGCGACAGGCGCCAACCCAAGCGCTGGTGGGTCTTGCCGGAGTTGTGCTCTCCGCAGCTTTCGCTCTTTTCACAGGGCGCGCGCAGGACAACTTTGTCATTGGAATCGTGACAAATGCGGCTTACGGAACCGTTTTTCTGTTGTCAATTCTTGTCGGCTGGCCCATCATCGGAGTCGTCGTCAACCTTGCAAGGAGCGCCGGATCGTCGTGGCGCAAGAATCGCCATCATTTTCGGGTTTACACCGGGGTGACCGCCCTGTGGGTCGCTATGTTCGCCATCCGTTTGATCGCAGAAGTACCGTTATTTCTCGCCAATAATTTGCAGGGAATAGGGATTGCCAAGGTGGCTCTGGGACTCCCGTTGTACGTGCCTGTACTGGCCGCATCCTGGTTAATTATTCGGTCAATGTCTCGAGAACGTGCATTGACACCGCCCGAGGATA
>CANEXL010000097.1 GCA_947443745.1 Microbacteriaceae bacterium
ATTCTTGTGCGTGAAGGCGCCCTGTGTGAGGTAGCCACCGCTCGTGTGCAAAATACCCTTGGGCTTGCCGGTGGTACCACTGGTGTACAGGATGAAGAGAGGATGCTCGGCAGGAAAGCCCAGAGCCTCGTGCTCAGCCTCGACGCTGGCGAGCTCCTCATGCCACCACAGATCGCGGCCGGCCTCCCACACGACATCGTTATCGCCGCGCTTGACGACGAGCACGTGTTCGACGGTGCTCGCCGTGCCATCCCCCTGGGGGTCCATGGCCAGAGCGGCATCGACCGTGGGCTTCAGCGGAAAGACCTTGCCCTTGCGCCAGCCACCATCGGCGGTGACGACAATCTTGGCCTCGGCGTCGTCGATGCGGCTGCGCAGACTCTCCGAGCTGAACCCGCCGAACACGACGGAGTGAACGGCGCCCACGCGGGCGATGGCCAGCATGGCAATGACGGCCTCGGGGATCATGGGCATGTAGATGGCCACGCGGTCGCCGGACTGAATGCCGTGCTTGAGCAGAACGTTGGCGGCGCGCTTGACCTCTGCCGTGAGCTCGGCGTAGGTGAAGGTGGCGGTGTCGCCGGGCTCGCCCTCCCAGTGCAGGGCGATGCGGTCGCCATTGCCGGCGAGAACGTGGCGGTCGAGGCAGTTGTAGGCGACATTGAGTTCCCCGTCGTCAAACCATTTGGCCACAGGGGCTTCGCTCCAGTCGAGCGCGCGGGTGAAGGGCTTGTGCCAGTGCAGCAGTTCGCGGGCCTGTTTCGCCCAGAACGCGAGACGGTCTTCCATAGCTTCGGAATAGATTTCAGGTTTTGCAATCGCGTTTGAAACAAATTGAGCGCTTGGTGGGAAACGGCGGGCTTCGTGTAACAGGTTGTCGATTTGCTCGCTCATTGAAGACCTCACATCATTGGGATTGGGGCGCACACGTTAAGAGGGCCACCTACGACATTACTCCGTGAGCGAATATGGCCAATGGGGTACAAATATGGGTCGACCAAAGTCTTTTTGTGTCGTATGATTATTTACGTTCAGAGCTTCGTTTCTGACTAGCAACGCCAACGATTCCCCCCAATCAGGCGTTGCGAAGGCGGCACCGTTCCCCCAACTGGTGCCGCCTTCCCCCATTTCTCAGGTGTTTTTCCCTGTTTTCTTGATTTCGGCATCTCCTCCACAGGCAAAAACGGGGTACAAAGCTCCCCGTGATTGCTGGTGTGGGTCTTTATGGCGGCCAGATAATCCCTAACCTGTGGGCATGTTGACGCAGTTGGAGGCCTTTCTCCTGGACCCCTCCATCACCGACATCGTGATTAATGGTGACAGCGGTCTGTGGTGTGACAGAGGTTCCGGTTTCGTGAGAGCCGCTGAGTGGGAATGTGCCGAGGCGGATGTGCGGGCGTTGGCGCGCACCTTGATTTCTGCGGGCGGGCGCCATATTGATGAAGCGCATCCGTGTGTCGACGTGCGCTTGGCGCGAGGAATTAGGGCGCACGCGGTGCTCGCTCCGGTGTCCCGCGGCGGAACGTCGATCTCGCTGCGCATCCCGCGGCAGACGCCGTTGTCGCTTGCCGACATGGTTGTTGGTGGAGGCGTGACGGCGGAGGACTGCGCGCGGCTGCGGGCCGTGGTGGCGAGTCGGCGCAATGTGCTCATTTCGGGAGCCAGCGGAACGGGCAAGACGACCCTTCTCGGAGCCATGCTGGCCGAGGTGCCGCACACCGAGCGCATTGTCATCATCGAGGATCTTTCGGAGCTGCTCGTGACCCATCCCCACGTGGTGAGTCTGGAAGCGCGTCAGCCGAATCTGGAGGGGGTGGGCGGCATCGATGTGACCACGCTCATTCGGGAGGCGCTTCGCATGAGCCCCGATCGGCTCATCGTCGGCGAGTGTCGCGGGGCCGAGATCGCGGCCTTACTCATGGCGTTGAATACGGGTCATTCCGGGGGTGCGGGAACGATTCACGCGAACTCGCTTCAGGATATCCCCGCGCGGCTGGAGGCGTTAGGAGCGCTGGCGGGGCTGAGCGTGGGGGCGTTGGCGCGGCAGGCGGCATCCGCCATTGATGTCGTCATCCACCTAGAAAAAGTGGATGGCGTTCGGCGTATCGCGAGCATGGGACGGTTGGTGATGAACGATGCGGGCACGCTCAGCGCGGTCAGCGCGCTCGATGATTGCGGAGTATGACGAGGTCGCTCGTGTGGCGCAATCGGCGGCGGTGCTCATGGGTGCCGGGTTGTCGCCCGACCGAGTGTGGACCTACCTGGGGGTGAGTCTCGATGACGTTGCCGCGCGGCCCGAACCCTCATGGCGTAGCTTTGCGTCCGGATGGGCGGTAGCCACCACCGTGGGCGCGCCCATGGCGCAGAGTATGCGGCGCCTGGCATCCGCTTTGCGGGAGGGCGCGGAGGTTGTCCGCGACATTCAGGCCGCGCTCGTTGGTCCCGCATCCGCCAGCAAACTGATCAGGTATCTACCACTCGCGGCACTGGGGCTCGGGGTTCTGCTCGGCTTCAATCCGCTGGAGTTCCTGTTGTTTCGGCCGCTGGGCTGGATCTGCATCGTGACGGCATCGCTCCTTATATATGGCGCCGCGAAATGGAGTGCGAAACTGACGGCACGCGCGACGCCGGCGTCGTGGAATCCCGGGCTGCGTGCGGAACTGACGGCGATGGCGCTCGGCGGCGGAACCTCCATCGAGCGAGCGCAGTTGTTGGTGGCTTCGGAGCTTGCGGTTGCCGTCGAAGAGGCGGAGTCGGCATCTGAGTTGGCAGGTATTGAGCGAATCCTTGCGCTCGCCGAAGATGCCGGGGTTCCCGCGGCGGAACTCTTGCGGGCCGAAGCCGAACGCCAACGTTATGACGCTCGTGCTAGAGGGCAAGCGGGGGCTCAGCGTTTGGGGGTTCAGTTGCTTCTGCCGTTGGGGCTGTGCATCTTGCCCGCGTTCGTGTTAGTCGGCGTCGTGCCCCTGATCGTGTCGGTTCTCTCCTCCACAAGCTTTGGTTTTTAGCCCTCGTGCCCCAGAGCAAGGATGACGTTCTCGCATGACCGGGGATTCGTAAAGCTGGGGTCTCAAGCACCACCAAGAGAAAAGGAAACTGCCATGACATCACCCCTGAGAACCCTTACCGCACCGACGAGGAGCCAACGCTGGGCGGCGTTGCGAGAGACATTGCGCAAGACACTACGCGACGACACCGGATCGGCCACTGCGGAATACGCCATTGCCACCATGGCCGCGGTGGGCTTTGCCGGAATGCTCGTCGTCATCTTGCGCGGCGACGAAGTGCGTACCATCCTGACCGACTTGGTTCGGCGTGCGCTCACGTTCGCGGGCTAACGCACGAGCGGACGCGCGGGCCGGCGAACGGGCCGATGTCCAGGTTGGTAGCAGAGGGCGGGCCGGAGCTGATTTTCGCGCTGAGTCCGGTTCCGTCACGGCGGAGTTTGCCGTGGCGCTTCCGGCCGTCGTCGGGGTGCTTGCCTTGTGCCTCGGCGCGGTGGGAGCCGTCAGTACCCACACCGTCCTCACGAGCCTCGCGGTGGACTCGGCCAGAGTCTGGGCGCGCGGTGAATCGTGGGAAGCCGTGCAGGCTCGAGTTCGGGCCCGGCAACCCCAGGCCACTGCCGTGGGAACCGAGCGACCCGGCGTGGGCGTGGGCATGGGCATGGGGGAGCGCTGCGTTTCCCTCAGCATGCCGATGCGGCTTGGTTCCTGGATTCAGTTGGGCGTTGTGATCGAGGAGACCGCTTGCGCACCAATCGAGCCGTAAACGCAGGCGAAAGTACCGATGAGGGCTCGGGCTCGATGCTTACTCTTGGAATTGGCGCAAGTTTTCTGATTCTGACATTTTTATTGATACCGCTTTTAGGCGGGTTTGTGGTTCATCAGAGAGTCCAGGGAGCGGCGGACGTCGCGGCGCTCGCCGCGGCCGACATCGCATCGGGTCGACAGCCCGGAAATCCCTGTGAAACCGCGGAAATTCTGGTTTCTGGCGCAGGCTTCTCGGTGCGCGAATGTCGGCTGGTGGGGCTCATTTCTCGCATTACCGTGACCACAAATTTCGGACCGATCGAGCTTGTGGCGAGAGCACGAGCTGGGCCGTCTTCGGCGACGTGAGACATACTCGCCCTGTTTTGCGTTGTAATGTGACCTCTTGTTAGTCACAATTTTTTCGGAGGAAAGCTTGTCCACCACTAAGAAGCTCGTCATCGTCGAGTCACCAGCGAAAGCCAAGACCATTGGCAAGTACCTCGGGGACGACTATGAGGTGTTGGCGTCCGTCGGTCACATCCGCGACATCCCGACCCCTAAAGAGCTTCCGGTCGACATGAAGAAAGGCCCGTACGGCAAGTTTGCCGTCAACGTCGATAAAGGCTTTGACGCCTATTACGTGGTGAGCGAGAACAGCAAGCGCACCGTTGCCGAGTTGAAGAAGGCCTTGAAGAATGCTGACGAGCTCTACCTCGCAACGGATGAGGACCGCGAAGGCGAGGCCATCGCGTGGCACCTGCTCGAGGTTCTGAAGCCCAAAGTTCCTGTGCACCGCATGGTCTTTCACGAGATCACCAAGGATGCCATCGAGGCCGCTCGCCAGAACACGCGTGAACTCGACCGCGCTCTTGTCGACGCGCAGGAGACCCGCCGCATCCTGGACCGTCTTGTCGGTTTCGAGGTTTCGCCTGTGCTGTGGCGCATGGTGGGCAAGGGACTGTCGGCCGGCCGCGTGCAGTCCGTCACGACCCGTCTCGTTGTGGAGCGCGAACGGGAACGCATGGCGTTTACGTCGGCCAACTACTGGGACCTGATCGCGACGGTCGGTACCGATGCATCCGCCGCCAACCAGTTCACCGCCAAGCTCATGCGCATCGGGGGAACCCCCATCGCTTCTGGCCGTGACTTCGATGACAACGGAACACTCGCCGCTCGTGCCCGAGCGCTGAGTGAGACCGAGGCGCGCAACCTGGCCGACGCGATGCGTTTGCCATCCGCTAGCTGCACCGTTACCAAGCTGGAGACCAAGCCCTACTCGAAGCGCCCCGCGGCGCCCTTCACCACCTCCACCCTGCAACAGGAAGGTGTCAACAAGCTCGGCTTCTCCTCACGTCAGACCATGAGCGTGGCTCAGCGTTTGTACGAAAACGGTCACATCACCTACATGCGAACCGACTCGCCCTCGCTGTCGGCGCAGGCCATGAACGCCGCCCGTTCGCAGGCCGTCTCCATGTATGGCGCCGATCAGGTTCCGGATGCACCCCGCCTGTACTCCGGAAAGAACAAGAGCGCGCAAGAAGCCCACGAGGCCATTCGCCCCGCCGGCGAAACGTTCAAGACGCCCGCCGAACTCTCGACCGTGTTGCGTGGCGAAGAACTGAAACTCTACGAACTCATCTGGAAGCGCACCGTTGCTTCACAGATGGCGGATGCCAAGGGTCAGACCGCCACCGTCACCATTGCCGCCAAGGCCGACGGTTTCGACACGGCAGAGTTCACGGCCAGTGGAACGGTCATCACGTTCCGCGGCTTCATGAACGCCTACGAAGAAGAAATTGATGTTGAGCGCAACGCGCAAGACACTCAGGATGACGCCAAGCTTCCCCAGATGACCGAGGGCCAGGTTCTGGTTTTGGCCGAGGTCACCGCCAAGGGCCACGACACGACGCCTCCCGCTCGGTACACCGAAGCATCCATTGTTAAAAAGCTCGAGGAGCTCGGTATCGGTCGCCCCTCGACCTACGCCTCGACAATCTCGACGATCATCGACCGCGGTTATGTCACGTCCAAGGGCAAGGCGCTCGTTCCCAGCTGGATCGCCTTTGTCGTCGTTCGCTTGATGGAGGAAAGCTTCGCCGACCTCGTCTCGTACGACTTCACCGCCGCAATGGAAGATGACCTCGACCTCATCGCCAACGGCAAGGCCGACCGCGGCGAATGGCTGAAGGACTTCTACTTTGGTGCCGGCGAGCAGCGCGGCCTTCTGGCCACGGCCGAAAACCTGATCACCAGCGACAAGCAGAGTCTGAACTCGGTGGTCATCGCCGATGACATCACGTTGCGCATTTGGCCCACCAACGCTTACCTCGAAATCGATGAGCCTGGCGCCGACGAAGAAGAGCCTAAGCGCAAGATTTACCTGCCCGATGGCATGGCACCGGATGAGCTGACCGAGGCCCGTGCCCGTGAACTGGCAGCGGCTCCCGTCGCCGGCGACCGTGTGCTCGGAATCAACCCGGATACGGGTAAGCAGGTCGTGGCCAAGGACGGTCGTTTCGGCCCCTACGTGACCGAGGTCGATCTAGAAATCGCGGCTGCGGCGGCAGAGGCTGAAAAAGCCGAAGCCCTCGAAATCAAGGAATTCCTTGCGGCGAACACGACCGTGGATCCCGTCACCGGTGAGGTCGTCACCCCCAAGGCCCCCAAGAAGAGGGCCAAGGTGGCGCCCCCCAAGGAGCGCACGGCTTCGTTGTTCAAGTCGATGGACCCCTCAACCGTTGACTTCGAGACAGCGCTGAGCCTGCTGAATTTGCCGCGCGAGGTTGGCGCGGATCCCGAAACCGGCGACATGATTTTGGCACAAAACGGCCGCTTTGGCGCGTACCTGAAAAAGGGCACCGATACCCGTTCGTTGGATAACGAGACCCAGATCTTCGGCATCGACCTGGCCGGCGCACTCGAGAAGTTTGCGCAGCCCAAGTACGGAGCCCGTCAGGGCGCTTCCTCGATTGCCGAGTTTGAAGCCGACCCCACCAGTGGCAAGCCCATCAAGGTGAAGGATGGCCGCTTCGGCCCCTACGTCACCGACGGCGAAACCAACGCCACCATTCCTCGCGGGGAAAAGGTCGAGGAAGTTGACTACGAGCGAGCCATTGAGCTGCTCGCGGAGAAGCGTGCCAAGGGTCCGGCTGTTCCCCGGGCCAAGAAGGCGCCGGTCAAAAAGGCCGTCGCCAAGAAGCCTGCCGCCAAGAAGCCTGCTGCCACCAAAGCTGCGGGGTCGACCGCCGCAAAGAAACCTGCCGTTCGCAAGACGGCTACCAAAACGGCAGCATCAACGACGGCGAACACGATTCGCAAGGGAACCGCTGCCAAGC
>CANEXL010000098.1 GCA_947443745.1 Microbacteriaceae bacterium
GCAGGTAGATGCCGTCGTGCTTTTGGCCTTCCTTATGAAGACGCTCGCCGAGGCCAGCTTTGGTGAGGAGTTCAACGGAGCTCTGCTCGAGCACTCCAGCGCGAACGCGGTCGACCGTGTAGGGGCGGCTGCGGTTTTCCACTACCTGGACATCGATGCCGGCCTGGCGCAGAAGGTACGCCATGGTGAGCCCGGAGGGGCCGCCACCTACGACAGCAACTTGTGTGGTTAGTTCGGTGGTGGACATGGCGCCTCACATCTTTGTAGGAGTGTCTGAAGGGGAACGAAGGACGGTGCAGGTTTATTAAGTGCCGTTGCGTTATTCCATCAATCATGAGAAGCTACGACAAGAGCCCGGTTCCGCTCAATGGAACGGGGGCTTTTACCCTACTTTTTCGGAAGGTCTTCTGTCTACATGAGCCCCGCTCGTACCACCTCTGGCGCCCCCATCTCGTCCATTGGCCGCGGCATTGCCGTCTTGGCATGTTTCAGTGCCCGCTTTCGTTCCTTGACCCTCTCGGAGCTCTCGGCCAAGTCAAAGCTCCCCATGTCCAGCACGCACCGGGTCGTGGCCGAACTGGTCACCGGCGGATTTCTGGTGCGTGGCAATGACAAGAGATACCGCATCGGCACGCGCCTGTGGTCCATCGCTCAGTTAGCCCCCGTCAGTGAGCAACTCCGTGAACGTTCACTGCCCACCCTCGCGCGCCTTTATGAGGAGACCGGCGAGAACATCACACTTGCGGTTCTTGACCGCGGCCAGGCGCTGTACGTCGACCGTCTCGTTGGGGAGCGCAGCATCCCGAGTGTCGCTCGGGCCGGCGGCCACTTGCCGCTGCACACCACCGGTGTCGGCAAGGTTCTCCTCGCCTACCAGCCCAAAGAGAACATCGAGAAGTACCTTTCGCGACCTCTGCAGCGCCCGACTCCTTACTCCATCGCCGACCCCGTTCGACTCCTTGCGGAGCTCACGGAAGTTCGCGCCCAGGGCTACTCGGTGACGCGTCAAGAGATGACGGCTGGTAGCGGATCCGTTGCCGTCCCCATCATGCGCGGCGGCCGTGCCATTGCGGCTGTCGGTGTTGTGGCCCACTTGGCCAAGCTCGACGTGAATCGCCTGGTGGCCACTCTTACGGCGGCTGCTAACACGATTGCGCACGAACTCGAGGACGATCACTAGGCCGAGCGTGTTCTCGCGTTCTCAGAGCTAACGGCCCGATCCCCTCAACGAAAGGCCCTGTGATGGCTGTCCCACTGCTTGCCGGAACCACCGAAATCGGCGCTCCCGATTTTGCGGGGCGCGACGATGTCGTCATTTTGGGGCCTTCTTTGGGGGCGGATGTTCACCTCTGGGACCTCGCGCTGCCCACCATCGCGGCTCACCATTCGGTCCTGCGCTGGGATCTGCCCGGGCACGGCGCTTCGGTGCCGGCAACAGATGGTTTCACATTGGGAGAGCTCGCGTCCGGCGTCATTGCCCTAGCCGATTCTTTGGGGATTGACCGCTTTGATTATGCGGGAGTTTCCGTGGGTGGCGCGGTCGGTCTCGAGCTTGCCCGGCTCTATCCCGAACGCGTGAAAAGTGCCGCAATCGTCTGTTCTGCGGCAAAGATTGGCGAGGCATCCGCTTGGGCCGAACGGGCCGCGCTCGTGCGGAGCGAGGGAACTCGGGCGACGCTGGAGGCGACCCCCGCGCGGTGGTTTGCTCCCGCATTTCGGGAGAGTCACCCCGACATTGTCGAGCGTTTGATGGCCATGATTGCATCGGCCCATGACGACTCCTACGCTCGCGTCTGCGAAGCCCTCGGTGCTTTTGATGGCCGTCCGACACTGGCAGCCATCACCGTGCCCGTTCTTGTTATTTCAGGAGAACTCGATCCCGGAGCTCCACCCGAGCAGGGGGCTGTTATCGCTGCAGCTGTTCCGGGGGCGCGTCAGGTGATTGTCGCCGGGGCGTCGCATCAAGCAGTCGTGGAGAAGCCGGTCGAGGTCGCCGCGCTTTTGGTCGACTTTTTCGCGGAAAAGCACTGAACGGCACTAGACGGCCCTCAACTCGGCTGAACCCTGCTTGACGTCAACACCCTCTATCGTTAAACACGATGATGATTACACGACGCGAGGCCGCGATTCGCCTCGACATTCCCCTCGAGATGGCGACCCGCAATGGGATCGACAAGCGCGTCTCCGAGGAATCCATCGCCGAGATGGATGCGAACCCACCCGTCTGGCTCGCCCAGTCTCGCGCCAACAAGCGTCCCGGTTCCAAACCAGTGTGGGTTCAACTGAAGTGTCACGTGTGCGGTTTCACCGAGGATGCCCGCCCCAAGAAATGGTGGCCGGCCTTCACCTACGTCACGTGTGATTATCACGACGTTGACGAGTTGCCGTATCCGGCGGATGGCCTGCACCGCGTCGAATATGACAGCGTCGGCAGCCGCTTTATTGGCGTCGTGGACGAGCCACTAGCGACAGCGTAGGCCGCCACAACTGAGGCCCCGCCAACTGAGGCCGCCACAACTCAAGCCGTCACACGTTAGGCCGTTGCGGCGAGGTCTCGGGAAATCTCTGCGGCGGCACTTCTGAGTCTTTCAAGAATCAGTGCCACTGTTTCCTCGACGGGAACTCCCGAGCGAGTGGAGACATTTATGGCAGCAACAACGGTGCCACGGGCATCCGTTATGGGCACGCCAAGGGAGCGCAGCCCGGCTTCGAGCTCCTGATCCACGAGCGAGTATCCGCTCTCGCGAGCTACCGCAAGCTCTGCCATGACGTCGTCGATGGTTGTTTTGGTGAAGGGTGTGAGCGCCTCCAGCGGTGTTGCGGTCACGATTTCTCGAGCCTGATCAACCGGGAGAGCGGCCAGAAGCACGCGCCCCATTGACGTGGCATACGCAGGAAAACGCGTTCCGACAGTGATCTGAACGCGCATGATCTTGCGGCCGGCCACGCGCGCGACGTAGACGATGTCACCGCCGTCCAACACAGCCGCCGATGCGGACTCCTGAATGTCGTGAGCGAGGGTCTCCAGGTGCGGCGCAATGATCTCGGGCAGCCCCAGGCTAGAAAGGTAGCTGTACCCGAGCTCCAGCACGCGTGGCGTCAGCGAGAAGAGTTTGCCGTCGGAACGCACGTAGCCGAGCTGCTCAAGCGTGAGCAAAAAGCGGCGGGCGGTGGCGCGACTCAGGTCGGTGGCATCCGCGACATCGGTCAGTGTCAGAGCAGGGCGGTCACCAGAAAATGCACGGATGACGGTGAGCCCTCTCGCGAGAGACTGCACGAATTCGCCACTGGGTTCACCCAGAGGCTCAGTCCGGGGTTCGGTCATCGACTCACTCATATCCTTTGAAAGATAGCGCGAAAAGTGTCGTTATCGAGGCAGACTCAGCGCTCAAGAACGACGGCGAGCCCTTGGCCCACACCGATGCAGATGGCGGCAACCCCGATACCGCCTCCGTTGGCTTCGAGCTTGCGAGCGAGCTGACCGATGATGCGCGCCCCGGATGCTCCGAGGGGGTGACCGAGGGCAATGGCCCCGCCATCGACGTTGACGCGAGCAGGGTCGAGTCCTTCCCACAGCCGCACGCACGAGATGGCCTGTGAGGCGAAGGCCTCGTTAATCTCGACGAAGTCGACATCGGCCCAGGTCTTGCCGGCGCGAGCGAGGGCAATGTTGGCGGCCTCGACAGGCGCAATCCCAAAGATGTTGGGGTCGTTGGCGGCGACACCGCGCGAGAGGATGCGGGCAATGGGGTCGCCGAGTCTGGCACGCGCGGCGGCACTTTCGCTGGCGATGAGCAGCGCTGCCGCACCATCGCTCAGCGGGCTGGAGTTTCCGGCGGTAACACTACCGTCCTTGCGGAAGGCCGGCTTCAAGCCTCCGAGTGAGGCGGCGGTGGTGTCGGCCCGGATGCTCTCATCCTGTGACAACTCGGCACCGGGCACCTGAACAATCTGATTGGCGAAGGTTCCGTTGGCCCAGGCGGCCACGGCACGTTCGTGGCTGGCGGTGGCAAACGCATCCTGTTCATCGCGCGTTATGCCATAGCGGTCGGCCAAAATTTCGGCTGTTTCGCCGAGGGGAATCGTCCAGGCGGCATCCATGCTGGGGTTCACCATGCGCCAGCCGAGAGTGGTGGAGTGCATGGTTTCTGAGCCGGCCGGATAACCGGCCTTGGGTTTCAGCATCACCCAGGGGGCGCGGCTCATCGACTCGACTCCGCCGGAAAGAATAAGGGAGGCATCGCCGGTTTCAATGGCGCGGCTGGCTTGAATGGTGGCTTCCATTCCGGATCCACACAAACGGTTCACGGTGACCCCGGGGATGGAGGTGGGGAAGCCGGCCAAGATCGCGGCCATGCGTGCAACGTTTCGGTTGTCTTCGCCGGCGGCGTTGGCATCGCCCAACATGATGTCGTCGATTGTGCTCACTTCCAGGCTCGGGTTACGCCGTGCGATTTCGCCCAGAACGAGGGCGGCGAGGTCGTCGGGGCGCGATGCTGCCAGTGTTTTTCCGTAACGGCCGAAGGGAGTGCGAACGTAATCGTAGATAAAGGCGGGCGTCGTCATGAGATTCCTTTTGTAGGGGAGTTCGTTGTGCCATCCACGAGGGGGATGCCGGTGAGGTCGCGAAGCGATGCGAGAGTCGTGTCACCGAACATGGCGGTGACGGTCACGCGGGGGGTTCCGGATGCCCCAGAGACGGTGTCAATGTCGAAAACGGCAACCTCGGTGTAGACACGCGTAACGCACGCGAGCCCGGTGACGGGGTAGGTGAGGTGGTCGACCAGCTTGGACTCACCCTTCTTGGTGGTCAGCTCCATCATGACGAAGACGTTCTTGGCACCCACGGCCAGGTCCATGGCGCCACCGACGGCGGGGATGGCATCTTCGGCACCGGTATGCCAGTTGGCCAGGTCTCCGGCAGCCGACACCTGGAAGGCACCGAGCACCGCAATGTCGAGGTGACCACCGCGCATCATGGCAAAGGAATCGGCGTGGTGAAAGTAGCTGGCGCCGGGCAACTCCGTGACAGGAATCTTGCCCGCGTTGATGAGGTCGTTGTCAATCTCATCGCCGTGCGCCTCCGGTCCCATGCCGAGCATGCCATTTTCGGTGTGCAGGATGACATCTTGCTCGGGCGTCAGGTAATTCGAGACGCTGGTGGGAATACCGATGCCGAGGTTCACAACCGAGCCATAGGGAATGTCAGCGGCAACGCGCTGCGCCATTTCTGCGCGAGTCAGGGGATTTTCGTTACTCATGCGGTGGCTCCCTGCGAAATCTGAACGATGCGGTTGACGTAGATGCCGGGGGTGATGATGTTTTCGGGGTCGAGGGCGCCGAGAGCGACGACATCCGTCACCTGAACAATGGTGGTCTTCGCCGCGGTCGCCATGATGGGCCCAAAGTTGCGCGCCGTCTTGCGGAACACGAGGTTCCCCATCGGGTCGGCGGCGTGCGCCTTGATGAGCGAGAAGTCGGCGTGAATGGGGGATTCCAGCACGTAGTTCTTTCCATCGATGGTGCGGGTTTCCTTGCCCTCGGCCAGTAACGTGCCAAAACCCGTGGGGGAGAAAAAGCCGCCAATGCCGGCACCAGCCGCACGGATGCGCTCCGCGAGGTTTCCCTGGGGCACGACCTCGAGCTCAATCAGGCCCGCGCGGTATCGCTCGTCAAAAATCTGCGAGTCGACCTGTCGAGGAAAAGAGCAGATGATCTTGCGCACGAAGCCACTCTTAATCAGCAGGGCGAGACCGAATTCGCCGTTACCAGCGTTGTTGTTGACGATGGTGAGGTCGGTGGCGCCGTGGCGAATGAGGCCGTCAATCAGCTCAATGGGCTGCCCGGCCTGACCGAATCCGCCAATCATGACGGTGGCCCCATCGGGAATGTCGGCGAGCGCCTCGTCGACGCTGTCGTGAAGTTTGTTGATCATGTCGCCTTACGGATGCTGACGGGAGTGTGCCGGATGTGGATCCGTCGAGAACGGTGCCACTCCGCTCGGATTTGTTCGTATAGTGAACAAGAGTTCGTATAGTCGAATCTATCAACTTCTGAAGGCAATCTCTAGGGGCGACCTCTTGTGCAATCTCTGGGGCAATCTCTGGGGCAATCTCTCGACCAATCTCTGGGGCCAACCGCGTTCAGATTCCGCGGGGCGGAGCTCAACATCCGGTACCGTAGTAAAGCGCCGCCGAGCGCTGCCAAAGGAGCCGTACGACGTGTATTTGAAGAGCCTTACCCTTAAGGGCTTCAAGTCGTTCGCCCAGCCGACTACCTTCGCCTTCGAACCCGGGGTGACGTGCGTCGTCGGCCCTAACGGTTCGGGCAAATCCAATGTCGTCGATGCGCTCGCCTGGGTAATGGGGGAGCAGGGCGCCAAGACGTTGCGCGGCGGCAAGATGGAAGACGTCATCTTCGCGGGCACCTCGACGCGTGGGCCGCTGGGCCGTGCCGAGGTCATCCTCACCATTGATAACGCTGATGGTGCGCTCCCCATTGACTACAGCGAAGTCACCATCAGTCGCACCTTGTTTCGCAACGGCTCCAGCGACTACGCCATTAATGGTGAGAGCTGCCGGTTGCTCGACGTTCAGGAGCTGCTGAGCGACTCCGGCTTGGGGCGCGAAATGCACGTCATCGTGGGGCAGGGTCGTCTCGATAACGTGCTGCAGGCCAGCCCGGAGGATCGCCGCGGGTTCATTGAAGAGGCCGCCGGAATTCTCAAGCACCGTCGCCGCAAAGAAAAGACGCTCCGCAAGCTCGATGCGATGGCCGCCAACCTCACGCGCCTTTCTGACCTCGCCACCGAGGTGCGCCGGCAACTCAAGCCTCTCGGGCACCAGGCTGAGATCGCGCGCGAAGCCCAAAGTATTCAAGCCGAGGTGCGCGATGCCCGGGCACGCCTGCTCGCCGATGATGTCACCACTCTGCGCCTGGCGCTCACGCAACACAACCTCAGC
>CANEXL010000099.1 GCA_947443745.1 Microbacteriaceae bacterium
GAGCAGGGCAAGGAAGCCCTCGTCTACGAAGTTCATGAGCAGAGCTACTCTTCGAATGCCGGCGCTCTCATTGTTGGCACAAGCCGACTCAATCCTGGTAAGTACGGCACCGAATATGCGATGACACGGGGCCACCTCCACCAGCAGGCGGATCGCGCAGAGCTTTATCACTGCCTCAGTGGGCATGGTGTCATGCTGCTGGAGAGCATTGATGGCCAATCAGAGGCTGTCGAGTTGATAGCTGGACAGGCCGTCAACGTCCCCGGCCATTGGATTCATCGCAGCGTCAACGTTGGTCACGAACCGTTCGTTACGCTTTTCACCTACGCGGCTGATGCCGGGCAGGACTACTCCATCATCGCCCGGGCTGGCGGCATGAAGAACCTCATCGTCGAAGACTCTCGCGGTGGTTGGCTGACCACGCCAAACCCCCGGCACTCTGGATATTCGGTGTCCAAGTGACTCAGGAAATATTCGCCGCCCTCGCACGAATGCGCATCATCCCTGTTGTCGAGATCGACGATATTGCAACAGGAGTGAAACTCGCCCGGACGCTCACGGCGGCCGGCCTTCCCGTAATGGAGGTGACCCTGCGTACACCCAATGCGCTTGCTGTTATTCGAGAAATCAGTAGCGAGATGCCCGACTTCCTCCTCGGTGCGGGGACCCTTCTTTCCGCTCGTGACGTTGATGCCGCCGCTTCAGCGGGCGCGCATTTCCTTGTTTCGCCTGGCCGGACCGATTCGCTGACGCGAGCGGCAACCACCAGCGGTCTTCCCCTCGTACCGGGTGCCATAACTGCCTCTGAGGTTATGGCGGCAGTGGACGCCGGACACTCGCACGTCAAGTTTTTTCCAGCAGCTCAATTCGGTGGTGCAGCAGCAATTGCCGCAATGGTGCCGCCGTTGCGCGCGAGCGGTGTGATGTTCATGCCAACGGGCGGTATTCGTCCTGAGAACGCGATGGATTATCTGTCGCTCGACGCTGTTTTTGCTGTCGGCGGAACGTGGATCGCGTCAAAGGATCTCCTGGCAGCCCAGCGTTTTGAGGTCATTTCAGAGCGCGCCCTGGCGGCCATCACGCTGACCAGCCCACTCACCGAAACCATAGAGGGAAGCTGACGTGCCGACGACCTTTACCGCTGCAACACTCAGGCCTGCCATCCGGCCGACCTTTTATTTCATTGGGGTAACGACTGCTTCATCCTCAATTAGGCGAGTGTTTCCTATGTGGGCCAAAATTTTGGAGCTCGGCGATGTCGAGATGGTCGGAATTGACCTACCGCTTCACGCCGCACCGGACGAATACCGATCTGTCGTGAGCTTCATCAAAAGTGATCGACTAAGCCTGGGCGCCCTCGTAACCACACACAAGATTGACTTATTCAATGCCACGTCCGATCTCTTTGACGACATCGATCCTCTGGCCGTGCTGATGTCCGAAGTGAGCTGCCTGTCAAAGATGGACAACCGGCTTCGTGCAAGCGCGAAGGATCCGGTTTCTTCCGGGTTGGCCATTGACGTCTTTGCGCCTCCTGCATACTGGCAAACGGCCGGGCGCGAACTCTTCATCATGGGCGCCGGGGGGTCAGCCATTGCCATCGATTGGTACCTCATCCGGAGTGAGCGGGGGCATGCACGTCCATCCCGCGTAACGGTTAGCAATAGAAGCGCTCAGCGACTGCGCGCCCTTAGAGAAGTGCATGAAAGTGTTGCCCCCGATATTGAGCTCATCACGGTGGTGGTGCCAACGGCATCCGACAATGATGCGCTCCTTGCCTCAATGCCCGAAGGCGCCGTTGTCGTAAATGCGACCGGTTTGGGTAAAGACGCCCCGGGCTCGCCCCTCACCGACAATGCGATTTTTCCTGAACGCTCACTGGCGTGGGACCTCAACTACCGAGGTAACCTCGTTTTTCTTGAACAGGCAAGAGGGCAGTCAGTAAGCCGCTCTGTGACCGTTGTAGATGGTTGGGAGTACTTCATTCACGGCTGGACCCAAGTTATTGCCGATGTTTTCCAGGTGCAGATCCCGACGAATGGACCCGTCTTTGACGAGCTCTCCGCCGCTGCGCGATCGGTGCGGAGCTAAGTGTGAGCGGCCGCATCCTTGTCACTCCGCGATCAATGACCCAATTTGGGCTTGATTCTTTGGAGGAGCTCCAGCCACTTCGTGATGCCGGCTTCGATCTTGTATCCGGACCGGCAGGACGTCTTCCTCGTTTCGATGACCTAAAGACTGTTCCCCGAGACATCACGGGATGGCTGGCGGGTGTGGAGGAAATCACTTCGAAGGTCTTAGATCTTTTCCCCACCCTCGTTGGCATCAGCCGCAACGGAGCCGGGTCAGACACAATCGATCACGACGCTGCGGCTCTGAGAGGAATTCAGGTTGCCACAGCGCGAGGAGCGAATGCTCGCGGCGTTGCCGAGCTCGCCCTAGCAAACATCTTGAATGGACTCCGATCCATCCCCGTAGCCAACGTCAACCTCCACGACGGGAAATGGATTCGGGAGCTTGGGCGAGAAATGCCCGACATCGTTGTCGGAATTATCGGCTACGGAGCGATTGGCCGAATTCTCGCCACGTTCACGACCGGCATGGGCTCTCGTACCCTCGTTTACGATCCTTACGCCGTCATCGGCGCCGAGGACAACGTCGAAAGCGTCTCCCTCGACGTATTGTTCAAGACATCAGACGTCGTCTCGTTGCACAGTCCCCCGACTGCTGACGGGAAACCGATAATCGGTCGGGGGGAAGTTTCTCAGATGAAGCAGAATTCCGTCGTCGTCAACGCTGCACGTTCGTCTCTTGTTGACCCCGGAGCTATTTTGGAAGGATTTGAGTCAGGTCAGATTTCGGCTTACGCCGTGGATGCTTTCGACTCAGAGCCCCCCGTGCTCTCCGACCTGCTTCGCCATTCACGAACGATAATGACACCGCACCTTGGCGGATACACTTCCCAGAGCATAAAACGTGCATCCCAGCAGTCCGTAACTAATCTGCTCGCTATTCTTAGCACGTCGGGATAAATTGCCCACGCGGGCGAACAGAAAGAGGCCAGACATGACGTACGACTCTCGTGTACCCCTCCTCGAACACCTCAATGATGTCATTCCGAGTTTGCGGCGTTCCGAACGTCTTGTTGCTCAAATTGTCGCCGATAACCCATCCTTCATTGTTAACGCAACAATGGCTGGTGTAGCCGAAGCTGCTGGCGTAAGCGAGCCAACAGTCATGCGGTTCTCTACCAGCCTCGGATTTGACGGATTTCAACAATTTAAGATTGCTTTGGCACAGACCTTAGCCTTGGGACTTCCGGCAACTCTTTCGACAATTACTGACGAAGACTCCATCCCGGCGCTCGCCACCAAGGTGTTTGACCATACAATCAGCAGCCTCGACAGAGCTCGCCGTTATTTGGAGCCCGCGCAAATCGAGGCAGCAGTTAGCGCCATTCTGGGCGCTACGTCGATGATCTTTGCCGGCCAGGGGGCATCCGCAATCATCGCCCTCGACGCCGAACAGAAGGCTCCCCTCTTCGGTATCCCCTGTTCGGTTCCTACTGATGCGCATCAACAGTTCATGGCAGCGTCCATGGCAGGCCCCGGGACAGTTCTTCTCGCCATTTCGAATACGGGGCGAACGAACTCTGTTTTGCGGGTCGCAAGAACCGCTCTAGACGCAGGCGCGACGGTAATTTGCATTACGGGAGAGACTCCGAGTCCCCTCGTCGAGATGGTCAATATTCCCATCGTCGTCAAGACCTTCGAAGACACTGATACCTACACACCGACCGTGAGTCGGTTGGCCGCACTCGTCGTCGTCGATATCCTCGCGACTGCTGTCTCACTTCGGCGCGGGCACGAACATGCGGCTCGACTCGCGAACATGAAGGAGCAACTGGCGGCAATACGTCGGAGCGAACTGCAATGAAGGTTGCAATAAAAGAGCCGGTCACCCCCGCGGGGTGACCGGCTCTCTTCATAGTGCGATCTTTAGAAGACGCTGTCAGCCTTGTAGAAGTCTGCGACGTTCTTGCAGTCAACTCCAGCGCCCTGAATGTATTCAATTGCCTTGAAGTCGGCAACCTTCGCTTGACCAGTTGCTACCTGAATAGCAATTTCAAAGGCACGATCAGTTGCTGCCGAAGGCGAGTTCAAACCCGTCGAAACATACTGGCCGGTGCAGCCACCTTCTGAAATCTCCTTCAGAGCCTCCTTCTGACCGTCAACGCCTGCTACCAATGCTGTCGTGTTGCCCTGGTCACGAAGTACCGTGAGCGCACCCAAAGCCATAGCGTCGTTGAGCCCAAGGATGATGTCCACGTCCGGGTGAGCGACGAGCATGCTCTCTGTGGCGGGAACTGCTTTGTCTTGAGAGTAAAGTCCGGGGGCTTCCGCAACAACTTCATACGTCATTCCGCCACTGGTGAGGCCGGCAAGGAACCCGGCCTGTCGTGCTGGGCCAACAATCTGATCGTTCGGTCCACCATTAACCACGGCGATTTTAAGTGCCGTGCCGGCAGCAAAGCGGCCTGCCGCGAGAACTCCAGCATCATTTCCAATGGCTTCATTATCGGAGCCGACGGCCGTGAAGCCAACGTCAGGGATACTCGTGTCGATGAACAAGAGTGGGACCTCTCCTGCCAGCGCAAGAAGTTGAGCCTTTTCGGTGTCGGGGCTGATGGCGTTCACGATGAGAACGTCGGCACCTTGAGAAAGCATGGTTTGTGCCTGATCAAGTTGCTTAACAGGATCTCCGGCAGCCTCTTGGAAGAGGAGCTTGAAGCCCTGCTGTTCGGCGAGGAGTTCAGCTTCAGCTTGCATTGCAGCGTAGTAAGGAGCGTCGACCTGACGTTGGAGGAAGCCAATGGTTACCTGGCTGACATCCTTGGTCGTGGCTTCACTGCTCGCGTCGGTGGATGCTCCGGCGGTGCTGCATGCCGTTAGCGCAACAACCACGGCGACTGTGCCGAAGATGCCGAGTTTCTTTTTGATGTTCATTTCTTGCCTTTCTTGATGAGGGAATTGCGGGAGGATAAGGGCAAACTTTTAGGCCTCGAGCATCTTGGAAGCGTTACGACGATTCCGAAAATGAATGGAAGTGAGAATGACGGCGAGCAGAATCAACCCACCTCGAAAAGCGTCCTGCAGATAGGTCGACACGTTCAGGAGAATCAATAGGTTGGAAATCACCCCGAAGATGAGGGTTCCAACGACGGCGCCGAAGACACGACCCTTACCTCCGGCCAGGCTCGCTCCGCCAATGACAACGGCGGCAATGGAGTCAAGTTCGTAGAGGTTTCCCGCTGTCGGCGTTCCGGCACCTACTCGAGCGGCTAAAAGGAAACCTGCAAAACCGACGAGCACACCAGCCAATGTATAGACAGCGATCAACGTTCCCTGCACCGGAATACCCGATGCCCGCGCCGCGACCTTGCTGCTTCCGAGAGCGTAGACCCTGCGACCAAACACAGTGCGGCGCACGACAAACGCGATGACGAGTGCGAGGCCCAGCCAGATGATGCCGAGAACGGGAAAACCAAAGACAGTCGAGGTCGCTATGGCACGAAAGTCAGATGCCGCCGGCTGGATTGGCGCACCCTCCGTGTAGGCATAAACCAGTCCGCGGGCGAGTGCCAACATTCCCAACGTCACAATGAACGGCTCGAGCCCACGATAGGCCGTGAGGTACCCATTTACTGCACCGACGGCGGCACCCACCAAGATGGCGACACCAATGGCGATCGGAACACTGGAGCCGTTGAAGAGACCCGCGGCAAGGACCCCCGAAAGACCAACGACCGAGCCAACACTGATGTCGATTCCTCCGGTCAAGACAATGATGAACTGGGCTAGAGTCACGATGCCAATGACCGAGGTTTGGAGAACAAGATTTGCCAAATTGCGGGGCGTGAAAAAGACATCCGTCGTCAAGCCTGCGATGACCAGAAGGACGATAAGAATGTAAAGGGGGTACTGTTCTCGTGCCCATCGGCCAGCAGCATTCCAATTCATCCGACTGCGGGAGAGCTGCGTTAAAATTGTTGAGGTGGTCATGATGCATCTCCTCCGAGGGAAGCTCTAATCAAATCGTCTGTCGTGGCATTGCCCGGGAAAAACTCATTCACTACTCGTCCATCGCGCATGATCAAGACTCGAGTGCACAACTTCAGCGCCTCTTCCGCCTCGCTCGTGACAACAAGAACGCCGTTGCCTCTTGAGGCATGGGCGCGAATGATTTCGTAAATGTTTTGACGTGCGCCGACGTCGATTCCCTTTGTGGGCTCGTCAAGAATCATCAGTACCGGCGCCGCCGCCAGCCACTTCGCGATAGCAACCTTCTGTTGATTTCCACCAGACAAATTGCGCGTGAAAGTGTCAGCGCCACCCTTGACCTGGTAATCCTCGATGAGTTGCGATGCGCGAGCGCGTTCGGACTTTCGATTGACGACGCCAAAACGTGCACTGCCGGCAAGCGTCGAAAGCGTCAAATTTTCAGCATTGGTGAATGCAGGAATGAAACCTTCCTTGCGCCGATCCTCTGTGAGATAAGCAATACCTAGGGCCAAGGCGGCCCCCGGAGAGTTCGGTGATACCTCAACTCCGTGAAGTTTCACGCGCCCCGCGTCCCGCAATTGGTGGCCTGAAATCGATCGCGCCACCGAGCTTCGACCACTTCCGACGAGGCCGTAGATGCCAAGAACTTCGCCCGCCGCCACTGTGAGGTTGACGTCCGTCGCGGATCCTGAAAAGAGTCCCTCTACTTCAAGCACCGAGTCTTGGTTGACCGAGCCAGACTTTTCAATGGGCTCAAGAACGCCGACGGCTTCACCGATCATCAGCGTCATAATCTTGTCGGGGGTCGTTTCGGCCGTTTTGACGATGTCAATGAGTTCGCCGTTTCTCAGCAC
>CANEXL010000100.1 GCA_947443745.1 Microbacteriaceae bacterium
AGAATAACGTGTGCCTTGGTCACTCCCCCACGAGGCATCGGCCGAGATACGCTTAAGCCATGACAACGAGACTTGAGGTTGGCGCCACCGCCCCCGCCTTCACCCTGCCCGATCAGGATGGCCGAGAGGTATCCCTCAGCGACTTCGCCGGCAAGAAAGTAATTCTTTACTTTTACCCCGCTGCTTTGACCCCGGGTTGCACGACGCAGGCCTGTGACTTTCGCGACAGCTTGGCCTCCCTGGCGGCATCCGGATATGTCGTTCTCGGTATGTCCAAGGACACGCAGGCCAAGCTGAAGAAGTTCGAGGCCACTGAGGCGCTGACGTTCCCGCTGCTGAGCGACCCCGACCTCACCGTGCACAATGCTTATGCGACCTATGGCGAGAAGTCGATGTATGGCAAGACCGTGATGGGCGTTATTCGTTCCACATTCGTCATTGACGAGGCCGGAAAGATCGCGCACGCCCTGTACAACGTGAAGGCCACCGGTCACGTCGCCATGCTGCGCACCAAGCTGGGTCTGTAAAAAAGGTTTCCGCTCAGTGGCGGAGCGGCGAAACTCGGGCCGGGATTCGCGGCCTGTCCTACTCGGCGCGGGTCGTCGCCTTCAGCACGGATGGCGCAAACAAGAGAAGCGCCGCCAGAACTGCGGGAAACAGCAGCGCGTACCCGATGGAAGGCTGCGCGTAAAAGCCCTGAAAGGCCCCGGCCGCAACAGCAATCTGCAGAATTTGCCAGGTGAAAATGGCCCCTCGAACCCAGGGGCGCCCGCGCAGAGTATAAATGGCGGTAACGGTTACCCATACCGTGACTAGTGCCACGATGATCAGGATGACGACGGCGCCGCCCAGCGAATCCGCCTTCTCAAGGAACACTCGGCTCAAAAACCACAGTGTTGTGGCGGCTAAAGCTGCTGCCTCCAGAAACAAAATCGACGCCAACGCAATCAGCATCGGTGGTTTGCGAGCATTTTCGTTACCCAATTGGAATCCTTTTCAAAAAAACCCTTGCTCTTATGGCGGGGGTATGTCACCATTATGAAGGTTGAGTTGCCCTACACGGACGTGGGCAAGTGGTATTCGGTTCTCGAAGCTGCTTGGGACTGACACTCGACAGCATTCAGAAAGTCCGAATGCATCGCTTTTATAGGTTTTTTACCCATGCCCGAACGCATAACACAAAGGAGCTCCCCCATGGACTGGCGCAATAACGCATCTTGCCTCACCGTAGACCCAGAACTTTTCTTCCCCGTTGGCAACACCGGGCCTGCTGTCGACCAGATCGACAAAGCGAAGGCTGTCTGCTCACGTTGCACCGTCACCGAAATGTGCCTGCAGTACGCTCTCGAGACCGGTCAGGACTCCGGCGTCTGGGGTGGCCTCAGCGAAGACGAGCGTCGCGCTCTCAAGCGTCGCGCAGCTCGCGCCCGTCGCGCCAGCTAAGACTTTTTACAGGAATGGCCTCGAACCTTTTGGTTCGGGGTCATTTCTCGTTTGTGGGCATCGGCGAACTCACAAGCATAGGCAGGTGTTGGGAGATGAGCGCCGCGCTAGGAAAGGTCAAGGTACCGCAGCGGAATGTCGATGGAAACATCGGTCCCACCGGAGTCCCGCGCGTGCCACTCAATGGTTCCGCTGAGCTCACCCTGAATCAGGGTTTTCACGATCTGAGTTCCGAGCCCATCACCGACTTGACCGTTGGGCATGCCGGCACCGTTATCGCGAATGTGCACCGTGAGAACATCCTCGGTGCGAACGGCTTCGATCTCCACGGTGCCCTCGCGGCCAGCCAGTCCATGCTCAACGGCGTTGGTTACGAGTTCGGTGAGCGCCAATGCCAGCGGTGTCGCATACTCACTCGGCAGCACTCCGAAGGAACCCGTGAGCTTGGGATGAACGGTCGTGCCATGGATCGAGGCCACCTCCGCGCTGAGCATCAGCACGCGCTGGAACACGGTGTCGAAATCGACGTTTTGACTGAGGCCCTCCGAGAGGGTGTCGTGCACCACCGCGATGCTGGCGACACGGCGCATTGCTTGGGTGAGGGCTTCGCGCGCCTCATCCGACTGGGTGCGACGCGCTTGGATCCGCAGGAGAGACGCCACCGTCTGGAGGTTATTTTTCACCCGGTGGTGAATCTCACGAATGGTCGCGTCCTTCGTGATGAGCTCCATCTCCTGATGGCGCAGCTCGGTTACGTCGCGGCACAGCACGATGGCTCCCGTACGTTCCCCAAGATGACGGATGGGGATTGCCCGGAGCGAGATTGTGACACCACGCGAATCGATGTCGGCACGCCAGGGCGCGCGGCCGGCAACCACCACGGGTAACGACTCGTCGATGACGAGCTTGCCGGTAAGCACTCGGGTAGTGACGTCGGCGAGGGACTCCCCCTCGAGCTCATCGGCGAAACCGATGCGGTTGAAAGCCGAGAGCGCGTTGGGGCTGGCGAAGAGCGTCAGGCCGTCGGCATCCAGGCGCAGTAATCCGTCATTGGCGCGGGGGGCACCGCGGCGGGGCGCGGGGGCGGCATCCAGATCAGGAAAGTCACCCGACGCAATCATGTCAAAGAGGTCACTGGCGCAGGCATTGAAGGTCAGCTCCTGGCGGCTCGGGGTGCGATTCTCTGAGAGGTTGGTGTGCAAGGTGATGACGGCGATGGGACCGGACTGCACCTCCTGTGCGTTCGGGCGCGCCCGACGAATAACAGGGACCGCTCGCACACGCGTGGGGGTCTCTTCATACCACGCCGGGGCGGACGACTCAATGATGCGGGCCGAGGAGAATGCTTCATTGACCTGAGCGCGCCATTCGGCCTTAATTTTTTGGCCCACAAAGTCACGATAGAACAGCGTCGCCGAGCTCGAAGGCCGGGCGTGAGAAACGGCCACGAATCCGCCATCGGTGGTCGGAGTCCACAACACAATGTCGGCAAATGCCAAGTCAGCAATGAGCTGCCAGTCGCCAATGAGCATGTGCAGCCACTCGACATCTGCTGCGGTGCCAATGCCTTGGGAATCCATTATGTTGCTGAGTGTCGACATTCCTCTAGCCTAGGGTCATGACGAAAATTCGCCGCCCGTTATTGCGTCGTCCCGGCTTCGTATGGCCTGTGAGTATTATCGGTGGTCTCCTCATCGTGACCATCGTGGCGTTCACCGTGAGCCCCTGGCCGGGCGCCCTAATCATCCGCAAAGTCTTCACCAACGGCGCCGAAACGGTTGCCGGAATCATGCTGCCTTTTGCTCCCGATAACGTGACCGGCGTTCTGGATGTTCAATACGGCACCGGTGACAGCTTCACCACCATGGATGTGTTCTACCCCAACGGCACGACCACCCCACAGGGCACCGTCATTTGGACGCACGGTGGCGCGTGGATTTCGGGCAACAAAGAGACTGACCGCAGTTACTTTCAAATTCTGGCGTCACACGGCTACACCGTCGTGGGGCTGAATTACACCTACGGGCCCGAAGCCATTTACCCCACGGCCGTTTTTCAGCTGAATACGGCACACCAGTTCATTCTCGATCACGCCACCGAATACAACATTGACCCGACGCGAATCGTGTTGGCCGGCGACTCCGCAGGTGCTCAACTGTCAAGTCAAATGGCGGCGCTGGTGACGAACCCCGCGTATGCCACCGAAGTTGGCATCACCCCTGCGCTGAAACCCGCCCAACTGAAGGGCGTCGTTCTCAACTGCGGTATTTACGAGATGACCTCCCTCATTGGCTCGAAGGGCCTGCTGGGATGGGGCGATGACATCTCGATGTGGGCGTACACCGGCGACCGGGACCTGACGAACTCCGCCGCACTGGCGCAGATGTCATCCCTGCGTCATGTCACCTCCAGCTTCCCACCGACCTACATTTCAGGGGGCAACGCAGACCCGCTCACCGAAATGGAGTCGGTCCCGATGGCCACGAAACTCACGGGCCTCGGTGTCGACGTGACAACCCTGTTTTGGCCCACGGATTACACGCCGCCTCTGCCGCACGAGTATCAGTTTCGACTCAACCTCGACGCCGCGCAAACAGCGTTGACCGAGACCTTGGCGTTCCTGGCGAAGGAGATCGGTTAGCGCCAGAGCCTGCCGGTGCTGGTGCCGGCGCCAAGCGTTCTGCAAGTGCACGCAGCGCCACTCGCGCGGCTGACTTCGGGGCGACGGCGCAGAGGGGCGCCGCCCGCAAGGAGCACGCGTCGTACGCGCGGTCATCGTGCGGCACGACGACGATGTCGGTATGCCCGCCGAACCGCTCGAGCGTTTGGCGAACTTGAGCTCGAGGGGTGAGCCCCGCCACTCCCGATCGAACCCGGTTGGCCACGGCAATGAGAGGAGTGTGCGCAAACATTTCTCGCACCTCGGCGGAGGCCCGCAGAAACCTGGCCAACCCCACGACGTCACTGTCGGCGACGGCCATAATGGTGTCGGCTGCGCCGAGAGCCGCCAGGGTTGCCCCATTGCGGCGGGGCACCACGAGGTCACTAGAAATTTCCTCATCGGTTTCGACGCTGAAACCGACATCCATCACGATGACATCCACAAACTCACGACAAATCTCCAACACCCTCGCGACCCGTTGTCCCGAAAGTTCGGGCCAACGATCGGGGCGCAGAATGCCCGTCAGCACCCACAACGTCCCGTGGCCATTCGCGCCCGCGGCATCGCCCACCTCAACCTGTTGAGCGACACGCTCAAACTCCGCTCGCGTCAACAACTCGTGATCGGCCAGCCGGCAGACCGCCGCAAACCCCGGCGTCTCATCGAGCAGCCCGAGTTTGGGCGCAATCGCTCCCCCGTAGGGGTCCGCGTCAATCAGCAAGACGGCCCGCCCCTGAATGGTGAGCTCAGCGGCAAGGTTGATAGCGACGGATGTTCTCCCCGGCGCCCCCGTTGGTCCCCAGACCGTCACAACGGTTGCCTGGCTGCCAGTGGGAGTGAACGCGGGTTGCGTCGCCGCACCCGAGTCCGCGTCCGAGTCCGTGTCCGTGTCCAAAGGATCATCGAGGAAGCGCGGCATCTCCTGCACGAGCGGGAGAGGAATGGGCGGCGCATCAATCGTGATGTCGAAGAATGCTAATTCTGGAATACCTCCCGTATCAAAAATCGGCGGGCGCAAAAGTTGCATCATCGACTCCCAAGAGGCATCCGCTCGACAGGTTTCCTGAAAGTCCATCGTGAGGGCATGGCGACGATCGGCGTCCTCGCCGATGATAGCGACCAGTCGAATCCCCGCCATGTCGCAGGCATCAATCAGACGCAGGGTGAGACGCTGCGGTGTGGCCGTAACCACGGCAATCTCAATCTCTCCCGCGGCCACAAGCGCACTCAGTTCATCGATTGTTTTCACTCTCTGCGCGAGCACATGTGAGGCGCCCACGAGCTCAGCAGCGAGTCTGTCTTCAACGTGACCACCCACCCACAACGCAACTCTGCTCACGAGGTGGCCCCGGGACTGGCGGAAGGCGTGAGCGCTGGCCCCGGCTGGAGCGTCGGCTGAACCATCGGTTCGAGCGTGGGTTGACGTGTCGGGAGAGGGCTCGCGGGACGGGTGACCTCCGGCTCGGCAGTGGTCGCGGGCACCAGTGAGATGGCGTCCCCATTGGCCTGCGCCTGCAAGACCAACGCCACCGTCGACCGCGGAACAATAACCTCAACATTGATGTTTTGCGACGACGAACCGATTCCCGAGCTCTCGATGATGCGAGAAATCTGAGCACGCGGCACCATGATTGTCGGCGGGCCAAAGGCGTTCTGCCCCAGTTGAACAGCCGACCAGATGTCGACGGTGGCTCCCACGGCGCTGGCGGTGGGCAAAGGTGATGTCAGAGTGAGGACCAGCGTGGTTGCCGAAATATCCCGAGCCGAACCCACCGCCGTCAGCGCCAGCAACTCTCCCTTGACCAACGGACGTACCGTGACAGCGCCGCTTCGCAGAGCTCCTTCAGTGACATACATGACGGATGCCCCGGCCAAACGCACGCGCACGACCTCAAGATCGCTGACCTGAAGTTGGCGCCCCGCCGCCACGGGTTTAGCCGCGGCATAAACGGCCGTCGTACGATCCGCGGCGGCGACAAGGCCGTACACCCCGGCAATCGATGCCCCCACAAGCAGTAAGCCAATAACAAGTCGAACATCGATGCGTCGCACAAGAACCCCCTGATGACCCGCTGAAAGCAAGCCGAGCCCCCATAATGTCGTCCACGCCTGAGAACTCCTGCGAGTTATCCACACCCTGATTTAATCTCTGCCACGCGAACTCAACCCAAAATAGGCTGTGCCCATGAACGATTTCCTGCCTGCGCGATTTCTCTCCATCAGCGAGACTGCCGACCTTCTTTCGGTCTCGATAACCCAGGTCTACAACCTCGTGCACCGCAGCGAACTGGCAGCTATCCGCGTCGGCAAGCGCGGTCCGTGGCGTGTCGATCCACGAGTACTTCAAGCGTTCATCGACGACCAATACGAGCTGGTTCACCGCAGTGCGCTGTGGCGTCAGTCCGAATTCGCGGACACCGGCGCGCTCTGACCCCAATCTCCACCGGCGCGTGAACAGCCGTTCCTCGCCATCACCGAATCCTCCTCCGAATCCATGACCGAATCCGTTACCAAATTCGTCAACATCCGGATTGCAGAATCCGGATTGCAGAATCCGAATTACAGGATGCGGATGAGCGCAATACGTGAGAGCGCGATTACCTGGTACCCGCGCACATTCCCCGACCGCCGTGCGTCCTCAGCGTGATGCTCGGCGAGATCGCAGTGGTCAGCTCCGACGCGATCGAGG
>CANEXL010000101.1 GCA_947443745.1 Microbacteriaceae bacterium
CGCATCCTCACATTTTCCATTCCGCCAATTCTTTAGGAGACACCCCACATGCCTGAAATCACCTACATCTCACCCGATGGAACGACCACGACCCTCGACGCCCGCGTGGGCGACTCGGTCATGGAGACCGCCGTCAAGAATGGTGTCGCGGGCATCGTTGCCGAGTGCGGAGGCGCCTGTGCATGTGCGACCTGCCATGTCTATGTCGATGACGCCTTCACGGATGCCGTGGGCGAAGCCGGCGACCTCGAAGATGACATGCTCGACGGCACCGCCTCCGAGCGCACCGCCCACAGCCGCCTGTCGTGCCAGATCAAGATGCGCGATGACCTCAACGGCCTCACTGTTCGCATCGCCCCGAAGCAGGTCTAGGCCATGGCGCACGAGAGCATCCTCATCGTTGGTGCCGGCCAAGCCGGCATGCAGATTGCCGTCACGCTGCGCGAAGACGGGTACGAGGGCGAACTCACCATCGTCGGTGAAGAGCCTCACGGCCCCTATCAGCGTCCTCCGCTGTCGAAGGCATACCTGGCCGGCGACGCCGACGTGGAGTCGCTCGAACTGCGCTCACCCCTGTTCTACGTTGAGCGCAAGATTGTTGTCATCACCGACGAGAAGGTCGAATCGATCTCATTTGGCGGCACGGCATCTGATGGTTCTGACCTGGGCGAACGCGGGGTCGCGGTGACCTCGACCGGTCGGGAACTCCACTTCACCGGTCTCGCCCTGGCACCGGGTTCCACCCCACGCCGTCTGCCGTTACCCGGTGCTGATTTTGGTGGCGTGCTGTACCTGCGCGATTTGGCGGATGCCGACATTCTGAGAAGCCGCTGGGGGGCTGCTCAGAATGTCGTCGTCGTCGGTGGAGGGTTCATCGGTCTCGAAGTTGCCGCGGGTGCTCGCAAGGCAGGCAAGACGGTGACAGTTCTCGAAGCCGCCGATCGCCTCATTGCCCGCGCTGTCTCCGCCGAGACGAGCGAGTTCTTCCGTCAGGCGCATGAGCGACGCGGCACCTCGGTTCGCCTCGGTGCTCAGCTCTCGCACTTTGTGGGCGACGCGGATCAGGTCACCGGCGTTCAGCTGGCGGATGGCGAGGTCATTCCTGCCGACATCGTTCTCGTAGGCATCGGTGTCATCGCTCGCGGTGAACTGGCCGAACAGCTGGGTCTCGAGGTCATCAACGGCGCCATCGTTGTCGATGAGTTTGCCCGCACCAGCGACCATCGCGTCGTTGCCGCCGGAGACGCCGTTCTCTTGCCCCACCCTCTCGGTGGCGGTACTCAGGTTCGCCTGGAATCGGTGCAGAATGCCGTCGACCAGTCGCGCATCGCGGCCGCCAGTCTCCTGGGTAAATCGGAGCCGTACCACGCTGTGCCGTGGTTCTGGTCTGACCAGGCAGATCTCAAACTGCAGATCGCGGGGCTCTCCACGGGCTACGACCAGACCGTCGTTCGGGGCAACCCCGATGACGAGAAGTTCTCCGTTCTCTACTTTCGTGAGGGACGCCTGATTGCCATTGACACGGTCAATGACGCTCCCGACTACATGGCCGTGCGCCGGGCGCTGGGGGATGGTCAGACCATCGATCCCGCGACCGCTGCCGACACATCCGTTAAGCTCAAAACCCTCGTCATCGACGCCTAGGAGTCACGCATGAAGTACGAATACTCCATCGCCGACGTTGCCACCCTCGGAAACGGCCAGCTCGCGAAGGGCACGTGGGAGAACCTCGACGCCCTGTGGCGCGCCGCCGAGCCGTACACGCGCGTGCGGGCCAACGACGTGCATCTGCCCCTGTCACTGCACTACGCCGAGTTGCTGCTGGATCAGCATCCCGAGGCAGACCCGCTTGTCACCCGCATCGCCATCTTGTTGCATGACACCGGATGGGCGCGCGTCGACGAGAAGAAAATCATGACCGAGGGCTTTCAGAGTGCGGATTGGCGCGTCAGCGACATTCGCGTGCAGCACGAGATTGAGGGCTGCAATATTGCCCGCGAGCTCCTGCCCGCGCTGGGTTACGACGATGTGCTCATCACCAAGGTGACCGACATCATCGACGGTCATGACACCGACCCGAACCACAACAGCATCGAAGATGCGCTCGTGCGCGACGCGGACCGCCTCTGGCGTTTTGCCCCTACCGGACTGGCATTCTCGGCTTTGTGGTTCAACAAGACCCCCAACCAGATTCGCCACCAGCTCGAGGAGCAGGTCTACCCCGAGCTCATCACCGAGGCCGCGCAGAAGATGGCGCAAGCCGAACTCGGCTTCAGTATCAAGCTTTTACAACTCGACGTTCTCTAAACTCCACTTTGCTCGAAAGGCATCATCATGACGACGCTTGAGGCGTACCACGACGATATTTTTGTCGGCGGAGTGTGGACTCGTTCCGCCTCCAATAAATTCATTGACGTCGTCGACCCCGCCACCGAGCAGATCTGGGGGAGGGCTCCCGACGCCAACGAGGCCGATGTGAACGCCGCCGTCGAGGCAGCCGACCGCGCCTTCCGCGGTTCGGGCTGGAGCAACATTGGGGCCGCCGCCAGGGCCGCCATCATGCTGCGCTTCGCCGATGAGCTTGCCGCCCGCGGCGACGCCATGGCCCGAGTTATCACGAGCGAAAACGGAACGCCCATCACGGAGACGTCTGTGGCTGCCTCTCACTCGGCGGGCATCCTGCGCTATTTCGCATCCCTCGCTGACTATGTCGACCAAGAAGATCACCGCCCCTTCCCCGGAAACTCGGGTAACTACACGATTGTGCGCCGCGAACCCCGCGGTGTCGCCGCACTGATTGCGCCGTGGAACTTTCCGCTGACCCTCGTGATGGTCAAGCTTGCTCCCGCTCTTATCGCCGGTTGCACGGTCGTCATCAAGCCGGCCTCGGAGACCCCACTGGACCTGCGCGTCCTCGTTGAGGCGGCAACGGCCGCGGGAATCCCCGCCGGTGTGATCAACCTGATTACCGGATCGCGCGTCGCGGGTGGTCTGTTGGTGACGCATCCGTTGGTCGCCAAAGTGGCCTTCACCGGCTCCACCGAGGCCGGGCAGATCATTGCCGAGCAGTGTGGTCGCCTCCTGCGCCCCGTCACGCTGGAGCTCGGTGGTAAGTCGGCCAGCATCATCTTGCCGGATGCCAACCTCGCCGATTTTGCGTCCATCCTGAACCGCACGTGCCTGCGTAACACGGGGCAGACGTGTTACAACTCGACGCGTATTCTTGCCCCGCGCTCCATGTACACGGATGTCGTGGAGGCCGTGGCCGCCACCGTTTCACTGACAAGCATCGGTGACCCGTTTGACCCGAGCACGGTCTACGGGCCGTCGGCATCCGCTCGTCAACGTGACACGGTGGAGCGTTACATTCAGATTGGTAAAGACGAGGGCGCCATGGTTGCTGCCGGCGGTGGCGGTCGTCCCGCGCACCTGGATCGCGGTTTCTTTGTGACGCCCACGGTCTTCGCTAACGTCGATAACCGCATGCGGATCGCGCAAGAAGAGATCTTCGGCCCCGTTCTGGTGGTCATTCCCTTCGAAGATGAAGAGGATGCCATTCGCATCGCCAACGAGTCGCGCTTCGGTCTCGGCGGGTCTATTTTTACATCCAACCCCGACCACGGCGTTGAGGTTGCGAAGCGCGTTCAGACGGGCTCCATGGGGATCAACTTCTATGGCTCCAACCTCACGGCGCCCTTTGGCGGTTGGAAGGACAGTGGCATTGGCGTCGAGTACGGCCCCGAGGGAGTCTCGGCGTACCTGCGCATGAAGTCGATTCACCGCACGGCCTAAGTTCTTGGGCCGTCGCGTGGGCGGAGTTGGTGGTCTACGTCACATCGCGATGCGCTGTTATCCAAGCTAGGAGTTTGGGTACTAGGCCAGACTGGTTCTATGGCTGAAGCGCGCTCCCCTCGCACCTCCGCTGGCGCACCCGCGGTGCTCACGGTCGGGCTGTTAGCCATGATCGGGTGGCTCGCCATTATGGGCCCCTTCGGCACCGACACCTACCTTCCGGCGCTGCCCCAGATTGCGGCGGATCTTGGTACCCGCGCCTCCCTCGTTCAACTGCTGCTGACCGCTTACACGATCGGTCTCGCCCTCGGGCAACTCATCTTGGGACCCCTCTCCGACCGTTTTGGTCGCCGCAGGCTCATCCTGGGCGGCGCAGCCCTTCTGTCCCTTGGCTCCGTGATTTCTGCGCTTGCCCCCAACATCACCGTTCTCATCGGCGCGTGCCTGGTGATGGGGCTGGGGTCGGCATCCGGTCAGGTCATCGGTCGTTCCATCGTTGCGGATCTCGCAGAAGGACGCCAGGCGACACGTGCCTATGCCACGATCGGGCTGGTCTCGGGTCTGGGGCCCATCTTGGGGCCACTTGGTGGCGTTCTCGCCCTGACTCTCTTTGGTTGGCGCGGAATTTTTTGGGCGCTGGCGGTGCTGGCCGCGGCGGCCGCTGTCACGGCATTCTTCGTGATTCCCGAGACGTTAGCTCCCGAGCGGCGTCATGCGGGCGGATTTCGCTCGATGCTCTCAACGGCGGGGCTCGTGCTGCGCGATCGCACCTATCTCTTTAATGCCGCCATGCTCTGGTTTGGGTTCGGAATGATGTTTGCCTACATCTCGTCTTCCTCCTTCATCGTTCAGAACATCTTGGGGTTTTCTGAAACGCAGTACGCCCTCGTTTTCGGTGCTAACGGAGTGGGACTCGTGCTTTCGGGTGTGACCACGGCTGCCCTCGCGAAACGCGTCTCCGGGCGCCGATTGCAGTCTGTCGGTGTCACCTTTTATCTTGTGGCGGGTTCCATACTGTGTGTGGATGTGTGGACGAACACCGTCACGCCGGTCAGTGTTCTCCCGGCCCTGTTTCTCATCGCTTCGGCGGCGGGCTTTGTTTTTGGGCCGTCCACCGCGCGGGCCCTCACAAATGTGCGCCATGTCTCCGGAACCGCTCTGGCGCTCTTGGGTTGTTTTCAGTTCGTCATGGCCGGAATTGCATCGCCTTTGGTCGGCGTTGCCGGAGTCGACAGTATCGCCCCACTCGCCTTCCTGGGGAGCACGTTTGCGGTGCTCGTGCTGATCGCGTTCCTGCTGGCCGGCACCACAAAACCCGCCTCGGTGCCTAGCGCCAGTCGACCGTAATCTCGAGCTCGCCGGCGAATTTACGTAGGTGACGCTCGAGAACATCCTTGATGCGTTCCAGGGATGCGTCGTCGATGCCCTCGGCTACAAGGTCGAGAGTTGTCGCGTGAGGCGTGATGTAACCGAGGCCGCCAGCGATGTGGGCGACCCATCCGTCATCGACACTATCGACGGTCACCTTGTGACCAATGTGAGAGGCCAGTTGTTTGCCGTAGCGAGCGGGGCGATCCATGATGACGTTCGCAGTCCGCGTGAAGCTGGAATGCGTGAAACCGGACTGAGACATGGCCTGAACCTCCGTGGGTGAACCGATTCGGCTCTGAAGGCAAGCTTGACGCATGAGGGCCGAAAGGAGGTAATCCCCGCCTTCGGCCCTGCAGGCGAATTAGCTGTTGATGACCTGGGGCACGCCGAGGGCCTTGAGGCCTTCTACGCCGAACTCGAGTCCGTAACCAGACTGCTTGGCGCCTCCGAAGGGAACCATCGGGTTCACGCCACCGTGCGAGTTGATCCAGACCGTTCCTGCCTCAATGCGAGCAGCAACTTCCATTGCTTTCGAGCGGTCGGCTGACCAGACGGAAGCACCCAGCCCGACATCGAGACCGTTCGCCATGGCGATGGCATCTTCTATGTTCGTGTAGCGGACGATGGGCAGCGCGGGACCGAACTGCTCCTCCTGAACGAGGGGGTTGTCGTTGGGGACATCCGCGACCAGCGTGGTGGGGTAGAAAAATCCAGGCTGGCTGGCGTCCGGGTTTCCGCCGAGAACGACGCGGCCGCCACCCTTTCGAGCCGACTCGACAAGGCGGGCAACGACGTCGTACTGCTGCTTGTTCTGCAGCGGGCCGAGAACGTTGTCCTCGTTGGTTCCCTCGCCCATGGGCATTGCGCCGGCGATGGCGGTGAGCTCGGCAACGACCTCGTCGAACACGGAATCGTGCACGTAGAGACGCTTGAGGCAGGCGCAGGTCTGGCCCGTGTTGATGAAGGCACCCCAGAAGAGACCTTCGGCGATGGCCTTAGGGTCAACATCGGGAAGCACGATGCCGGCGTCGTTACCGCCGAGTTCAAGCGTCAAGCGCTTGACGGTGTCGGCTGAACTACGAATGATGGCCTTGCCGGTGGCGGTCGAGCCCGTGAACATGACCTTTCCAATGGCCGGATGCGAGGACAGGCGCGCCCCAATTTCGCGGTCACCAGAAACAACGGTGACGAGCCCTTCTGGAAGAACCGTGTTCATGACGGCGACGAGGGCGAGAACACTCAAGGGAGTGTACTCGGAAGGCTTGGCCACGACGGCGTTGCCCATGCGAATCGAGGGAGCAATCTGCCACATGGCAATCATCATGGGCCAGTTCCAGGGGCTGATGGCGCCGACGACCCCAATGGGGCGGTAGGTCATCTCGGAGCGACCGTTCTCGTCTTCGACGAGCAACTCTGTCTCCAAAGGTGTTGATGCGGCGACGCGAAGCCACGCGCTGGCGCCTCCGACCTCGAAGCGAGCATTGGGGCCGTTGAGGGGCTTCCCCTGCTCGCGGCTGAGGAGCTGTGCGAGGGCTTCGGCGTGGGCATCGACGGCGTCGGCAACCTTCAGCATGACCTCGCTGCGGGCCGTGTGGCCAAGTGCGGCCCAG
>CANEXL010000102.1 GCA_947443745.1 Microbacteriaceae bacterium
GCTGTTGCTGATGAAGCTGTTGAAGCTCTTGACACTGTTGACGCTGTTGCTGAAGAAGCCGCTGCGGTTGAGGCTGTAGAAGTACCGGAGGCTCCAGCGGAGCCCAAGTACCCCACGCTCGTAGCAACATCCGTCACTGACCTCGTGTTCTTTGCGCCGGATCTGCCTCTCATCTCCGAGCGCCCCGCACCCCGGGATCGGTTCAACGAGCGGTACCCCGAGCGTTTCGAGAACGAGTCTCCGCGGAGCAATGGTCGTTACGACCGCAATGTTGACCGCAGTGTCGACCGCAACGTTGATCGTGGCAATGATCGTGGCAATGATCGTGGCCTCGACCGTGACGACGACTTCGGCAACGACAGTGGTTCGACGGTTCGCCGTCGGGCGCGCCGTCGCCCAGGCGAAGAGCACATTGGCAACAATGATCCCGCCAACACCGTTGTTCGCGTTCGCACCCCCCGCGAGCCGGAGCTCATTACCGAGCCTCAGCGCATCAAGGGTTCGACACGTCTAGAAGCAAAGAAGCAGCGCCGTCGTGACGGCAGAGATGCCGGCCGTCGTCGCACCGTTGTAACCGAAAGCGAATTCCTCGCCCGTCGCGAAGCAGTCGATCGCACCATGATCGTGCGTGATAAAGATGAGCGCATCCAGATCGGCGTTCTTGAAGACGGCGTTCTGGTCGAGCACTACGTGGCTCGTTCGTCAGAGGCTTCGCTGATCGGCAACGTGTACCTCGGTAAGGTTCAGAACGTACTGCCAAGCATGGAGGCGGCTTTCGTTGACATCGGCCGCGGCCGAAATGCTGTCTTGTACTCGGGCGAAGTCGACTGGGATGCTGCCGAAACAGGCAACCAGCCTCGTCGTATTGAGCTTGCGCTCAAGCCGGGAGACAAGGTTCTCGTTCAGGTCACGAAAGACCCCGTAGGACACAAGGGTGCCCGACTCACGAGCCAGGTCTCACTTCCGGGTCGGTACCTCGTTTACGTGCCCAACGGTTCGATGAACGGCATCAGCCGCAAACTTCCCGATACGGAGCGTGCGCGTTTGAAGCGCATCCTCAAAGAGGTCCTGCCGGAAAACGTGGGCGTTATCGTGCGCACCGCAGCCGAGGGCGCAACCGAGGAACAGCTCACCGTTGACGTTCAACGCCTCACCACCCAATGGGCTGAAATTAGTCGCAAGGCAGAAATTGAAGCGTGTCCTTCGCTGTTGCACAGCGAGTCTGACTTGCTGATCAAAATCGTGCGTGACGTCTTCAACGAAGATTTCCACCGCATGGTGATTTCTGGTTCCGAAGCGAAGTCCACGATTGAGAACTACCTCAACCAAGTTGCACCCGAACTACTCGACCGTGTGGAATCGCACACGGGAAACCGTGACGCCTTCGAGCAGTACCGCATCACGGAGCAAATCGAGAAGGCGCTTGACCGCAAGGTCTACCTTCCCTCTGGTGGCTCGCTTGTCATTGACCGCACCGAGGCAATGACCGTTGTCGACGTCAACACCGGAAAGTTTGTCGGCTCGGGTGGAAACCTCGAGGAGACCGTCACGAAAAACAACATCGAGTCGGCAGAAGAAATTGTTCGCCAACTTCGACTCCGTGACATCGGCGGAATTATCGTCATTGACTTCATTGACATGGTCTTGGAATCCAACCGCGATCTCGTGCACCGTCGTTTGATTGAGTGCCTGAGTCGCGACCGCACGAAGCACCAGGTTGCTGAGGTTACGTCACTGGGTCTCGTTCAGATGACCCGCAAGAAGCTCGGCTTGGGTCTTCTCGAGACGTTTAGCGAGCCATGTGAGGTCTGTGCTGGTCGTGGCGTTATCGTTCACCACGAGCCCGTTACGCGTCACCGTGGAAATGACGGCAGTGCTCCTGAGCCTCGTCGTCGTAGTGGCAAGGGTGGGGGCCGTGGAAACGGTGCCACGGGCGCGAACACGTCAAACGCTCCGGCCGCCGCTCTCCTGGCTCACGCCATCCCCGAGGGTGCGAAGTCGGCTCTGGCACAAATTGCTGCCAGCACGATTGGAAATGGCCACCATGTCGACGACAGCATTGCCTCAACGGATGTTGTCGCTCCCGCAGCCGAGTCATCGATTGCGGCTGAGTCATCTTTTGCAGCGGAGCCGACGAGGCAGAACAATTCGCGTTCGTCGCGATCTTCGGGCCGCCGGTCGTCCTCGAACGGTCAAACGACATCTGCCACGGCGGATGCTTTTGATCAGCCGGTTCACTCTGAGAGCCCCGACACGATCGAGATTCTTGACATTCCTGTCAAGGCCTCTCGTCAGCGTAAGGCGCGCGTTTCTTCGCAGAGCGCCGAAATAATTCTTGATCACGTGCTGGAGGCTCTTCCGGAGCCAAAACAGCCCGGTCAGGGTCGCGGCCGCAGTCGCCGCGTTTCAACCCCGCAGATCACCGCGGGGGAGCTTGCACAGCCAGTGCCCGGCTCGACAGAAGGTGCTCAAGAATAATCCGCCACGCACCGCGGTTGGTTTGACCGCGGTCGTCAAGGGGGCTATTCTTGACTCTTGGTGTGCATCTGATTTTTAGATGCGAATCCCCATGTTTTCTGTTCGACTGCGGCCATCTGGCCAATATGTCGAGACAGTGACGTCTTTGTGAGATGGAAACCGAATCGCTAACTGCGATTCGCTTGAGAAATTAGGTACCAGAAGTGGTTTACGCAGTAGTGCGCTCCGGCGGACGCCAGGAAAAGGTAGAGGTCGGCACCATCGTCACGATGGACCGCATCAAGGCTGACAAGGCTGGCTCGATTCAACTCGTCGCCGTCCTGCACGTTGATGGTGAGAAAATCACATCTGACGCCGCTTCCCTGGCAAAGATCAAGGTTACGGCTGAGGTCCTCGAAGACCTCCGCGGCCCCAAGATCGTCATTCAGAAGTTCAAGAACAAGACCGGGTACAAGAAGCGCCAAGGCCACCGCCAGGAGCTCACCCGCGTCAAGATCACCGAGATCAAGTAAGGCCGAGGAGAAACTCAAATGGCACATAAAAAAGGCGCGAGTTCTTCTCGCAACGGTCGTGACTCCAACGCACAACGCCTCGGCGTGAAGCGCTTCGGCGGTCAGAAGGTTCTTGCCGGCGAAATCATCGTTCGCCAGCGCGGTACCCACTTCCACCCCGGCGTCAACGTCGGCCGTGGCGGCGACGACACTCTCTTCGCTCTGTCTGCCGGTTCGGTTGAATTTGGCAACAAGGGCGGCCGCAAGGTCGTCAACATCGTGATGGCGTAACTCCAGCACACTCAAGAATTCTGGAAGGGGCGAGCTTTTTAGCTCGCCTTTTTCCTTTTTTACCTCGTAACACTCGCTTCCCCGAAGCGATATCGGTCACGTAACGTGGCTTCAGAAAGGAGGGGACATGGCTACCTTCGTTGATAACGTCACGCTTCATCTACGTGCCGGTCATGGCGGAAACGGCTGTGTCTCCGTTAAGCGCGAGAAATTCAAGCCTCTGGCTGGCCCCGACGGCGGCAACGGAGGTAATGGTGGCGACATCATTCTTGTGGCCGACCCTCAAGTAACGACGCTTCTCGGTTTTCATCGTCATCCTCATATTTCGTCTCGTAACGGCGGCCCCGGCATGGGTGACCACCGCGCGGGTGCCAATGGCGAAACAATGGAACTTGCCGTTCCACTGGGCACCGTCATCAAAGAGCCTGATGGCACCGAAATCGCCGACATGAACGTTGCCGGCATGCGCATCGTTATCGCCCCCGGTGGCCAGGGTGGCCTTGGCAACTCTGCCTTGTCGTCGACCAAGCGCAAGGCCCCCGGTTTTGCTCTTCTCGGCGTCGACGGCTTTGACGGCGATGTTGTCCTTGAACTCAAGACGCTTGCCGATGTTGCTCTCGTTGGGTACCCCTCCGCCGGCAAATCCAGCCTCGTTGCGGCTCTTTCCGCAGCCCGGCCCAAGATTGCCGATTATCCTTTCACGACTTTGCACCCCAACTTGGGCGTTGTTCAAGCCGGTGAAATTCGCTACACAATCGCCGATGTTCCTGGCCTCATTGAGGGCGCCAGCGAAGGTAAGGGTCTCGGTCTCGAGTTCCTGCGCCACGTTGAGCGCTGCACTGCGCTGCTCCACGTGCTGGATTGCGCCACGCTGGACCCCGGCCGTGACCCCATCAGCGACCTTGACATCATTCTCATTGAGCTGGCCGCGTACCCTGTTCCCAGTGATCAAATTCCTTTGATTGAGCGCCCCCAGTTCATTGCTCTCAACAAGATTGACGTTCCCGAGGGTCGCGAGCTTGCCGATTTCGTCAAGCCAGAACTCGAAGCCCGTGGCTACCGCGTGTTCGAGATTTCAACGGTTTCTCACGAGGGATTGCAGCAGCTCTCGTATGCGCTGGGTGACCTCGTCGATGAACACCGCAAGGCCATCGAAGCCAGCCCGATTGTAGAAGTCATCACGTTGCGGCCCAAGGCCGTCGACGAGACCGGATTTGTTATCCGCGTTGAAGGCGGAACTGACGGCAATCTGTACCGCATCATTGGTGCCAAGCCTGAGCGATGGATTGCGCAGACGGATTTCAACAACGATGAGGCTGTCGGCTACTTGGCCGATCGTCTGGCAAAGCTCGGTATTGAAAATCAGCTCTTCAAGGCGGGTGCCATTGCCGGCTCCACCGTGATCATCGGTGAAGGCAACGGTGTTGTATTCGATTGGGAGCCCACTCTCACGTCGACAGCCGAGCTCACGACCGGGCCTCGAGGGAGCGATGATCGCATCGACCCTCGTAACCGTCGCACGAACCAAAAGCGCCGTGAAGACTACTATGACCTCATGGATGGCAAGGAAGAAGCTCGTCAAGAGCTCGTTCGTGAAAAAGATGCAGGCCTTTGGAAGGATGATCTGGAGGTAAGCGATGCCGGCAACTAGTCGTCCCCGCATTACCGTCCGTTCGCAGATTCCTGCCGCAACGCGCATTGTCGTCAAGGTTGGCTCCTCTTCAATTAGTGGAGAAAACGCCCATCAAATCGAGACTCTGGTCGATGCGTTGGCAGAGGCGCATGCACGTGGCGCCGAAGTGGTTCTGGTCTCCTCGGGGGCTATTGCAACGGGAATCCCTTACCTGAAGTTGGATCATCGCCCCACCGACTTGGCCACGCAGCAAGCTGCTGCCGCCGTGGGGCAGAACGCCTTGATCTACCGTTACCAAGAAAGCCTCGATCGGTACAGCATTGTTGCTGGCCAGGTGTTGCTCACCGCCGGTGACCTCGAAAATCCCACGCCCCGTGCGAACGCTCAGCGTGCCATGGATCGCCTGCTTGAGCTGCGCATTTTGCCCATCGTGAACGAGAACGATACCGTCGCCACGCACGAGATTCGTTTTGGCGACAACGATAGGCTTGCGGCTTTGGTCGCTCGCCTTATCGGAGCCGATCTTCTCGTGCTGCTCTCTGACGTGGATGCCATCTATACCAAGCCTCCACTGGAGCCCGGTGCCGAGCCTATTCATCACATCGCCTTCGGAGATCCCCTTGATGGGGTTATCTTTGGCGAAGCTGGCTCCGGAGTGGGCACAGGGGGAGCGGGAACCAAAGTTGCGGCAGCCCAGATTGCCACCGAAGCCGGCACTCCCGTGCTGATGACGAGTGCTGCTCTCGTGTCGGAGGCTCTTCGGGGATCCGATATTGGAACATGGTTCGCGGCCTCAGAGACCGCCCTCTAACGTCATTCGCGAGATAGCATCGAATCATGTCAGACGTACCCACGCTTGTTCCTGCCCTCGTTGAAAAGCTCGTCGCCGCGCAGAATGCTTCTATTGTTCTGGCCACGCTGACGACGGCTCAGAAGAACGCCGCCCTCTCGGCAATCGCCGATGCGATTGATGCTCAGGTTCCGCAGATTCTTGAGGCAAACGCCCGCGATCTGAGTCGCGGGTCCTCCGAGGGCCTCAGCGCTGGGCTTCTCGACCGGCTGACGTTTAACGAGACGCGACTCGCATCTCTCTCGGAAGCCGTGCGAGATCTCGTGAAGCTCACTGATCCCGTAGGACAAGTTGTGCGAGGCATGGATATGCCCAACGGTGTTCACCTGGCCCAGGTTCGCGTGCCATTTGGTGTCATCGGTGCGATCTACGAAGCGCGCCCCAATGTCACTGTTGACATTGCGGCACTCGCGCTGAAGAGCGGCAACGCGGTTGTTCTCAGAGGCGGATCCGCGGCCGAGAATTCGAACTTTGTTCTGGTGGGCATCATTCAAGAAGCTCTTGTGAGCGCTGGCCTCCCCGCCGAAGCGGTGCAGACTATTGATGAGTTTGGGCGCGAGGGTGCTCGGCAACTGATGGCGGCTCGCGGGTACGTCGATGTCCTCATCCCTCGTGGCAGTGCAAACCTGATTAACACCGTTGTCTTAGAGTCGAAAGTTCCCGTGATTGAGACAGGGGCTGGCGTCGTGCACATTGTGCTGGATGACAGTGCGAACCTCGACTGGTCGGTCGACATCGTGCACAACTCAAAAGTCCAGCGTCCGAGCGTCTGCAACGCGCTTGAGACCATTCTCGTTCTGGAATCAGCCGCCGAAAGGTTGCTTCCTTCCGTCCTGGAGAAATTGGTGGCATCCGGTGTCACCATTCACGGGGATGCCCGAACGCGGGAAATATTCGCCGCCTCCGTTCCCGTGACCGAAGAAGACTGGGGAACCGAGCACATGTCCCTCGATGTGTCGGTCAAGGTGGTGGGCTCGCTTGATGAAGCCATTGCCCACATCCGCC
>CANEXL010000103.1 GCA_947443745.1 Microbacteriaceae bacterium
AGCGCCCTGCGGACCAGACTCGCCCTGCGCGCCGTTTGAACCCTGAGCACCATCAGCGCCTTGAGCACCATCAGCGCCCTGCGCACCAGAATCACCCTGCGCGCCCGAATCACCCTGCGGACCAGACTCGCCCTGCGGACCAGACTCGCCCTGCGCGCCGTTTGAACCCTGAGCACCATCAGAACCCTGAGGACCATCAGCGCCCTGCGCGCCCGAATCACCCTGCGGACCACTCAAACCTTGAGGACCAGACTCACCCTGAGCACCATCGGAACCCTGAGCACCCGAATCACCCTGAGGACCGTCAGATCCCTGAGGACCAGACTCGCCCTGCGCACCGTCAGCACCTTGAGCACCGTCAGCACCATCGGCACCTTGAGCACCATCAGCACCCTGCGCACCAGAATCACCCTGCGCACCAGACTCACCCTGCGGACCAGACTCACCCTGCGGACCACTCAAACCTTGAGGACCAGACTCACCCTGGGCGCCGTCAGCACCCTGAGCACCATCGGAACCCTGAGCACCAGACTCGCCCTGCGCGCCGTCAGCACCCTGAGCACCATCGGAACCCTGCGCACCATCGAAACCCTGCGCACCGCCACGTTCACCCTGCGCACCGTCAGCACCTTGAGCACCGTCGGCCCCGGCAAGACCCTGGGCGCCGTTTGCACCGGCTAGGCCATTAACTCCTTGGGTGCCTTGCGGGCCAGAAGCGCCTTCACCACCGGCGGAAGTGCCGGCCAAGGTCGCGCCGGGAGCTCCTTGCTCACCTGTGGCACCTTGAGGACCAACAGGACCTCGGAATGGGTTGCTGGGGTTCTGGTTGAGCTCAGCGGCGAGAACGAGTCCGGGAGTGAGGGCGATCAGACCACCAGCCACCGAAGCAACGAAGATTAGCCCACCCTTGCGGCGCTTCCCGTTTTTAGGCTCAGGCTCAACAGAGAATAAGGATTCGGGGGAGAGCGTCATTGCTAATTCTCAATCTCAGAGTGACGAACAAGGGGAGCGCTGAAAGCAAGTACTTCTACCTATAGATGTAAGAATTTTAGCCTGAGATTAAAGTAATATCATAAAAAACCGTAACAATTTTGGATGATTAAACATGATTTCGGTCATTACCCCCACGTTCAACACTCCTCCGAGTGATCTCCACCGGCTCTGGGAGTCGCTGAAGGCTCAGACGTACTCCGACTGGGAGTGGGTTATTTGGGATGATTCGATCAACACCGAAACGTGGGCGCAGATAACGGGCATCGTTTCTGACGAGCGATTCCGCGTCATACCCCATCGTTCCCTCATGCACTCTGGGGTTATCGGGCAAACAAAACGCCGGGCCTTCATGGTCGCAGAGGGCGACATCCTCGTGGAATTAGACCACGACGATGAGCTCACTCCCGACTGCCTCGAAAAGATTGCCCTCGCTTTTGAAGACCCTACCGTCGGCTTCGTTTACTCCGATTGGTGCGAAATTCTTCCGGATGGGCTATCTGGAAAATATCCCGACGGGTGGGCATTCGGGTTCGGAGCACATTACTGGAACGAGCAATATCAGTACTGGGTGATGTCCAGTGCTGAGCTGAATCGTAAGACAATGAGCCACATTGTTTCCGTTCCCAACCATGTGCGTTCCTGGCGAGCCACCACCTATCGTGAGCTGGGTGGCCATAATCCGGATCTCCCCATAGCGGATGACTACGATCTCATTGTTAGAACTGTGCTCCACACAAAGACCATTCACATCCCGGAACTCCTTTACATCCAGCACATTGGCAAACACACCGCTCAGCGTCAGAAAAATGACCTCATCCAAAGGCTCGTTGGCGAAATATCTGCCAAATATTCGGATCAACTAGACAAACATTTCGAAGTCTCGGGATCGAATGTGACATCAGCGGCGTCGATGACGTCGTAGCAACGAAGTGACGAACCTGGGTTGAGAATGTTGGCAAAATTCTGCCAGTCATTTGCGACCAGATAAGAAGAGGGCAATCACAGCAAAAGAGCACGAGCTGGAAGACACTCGGTGGGGTTTTACCCGGAGGTCTCCCATAGGCTTTCACCCATGACGTCAATGATTCGACATGCCGCACCGAGCCACGTCGAAGCGCTCGCCACCCTCGCAGCTCTCACATTTCCACTTGCGTGCCCTCCTGGCCACACACCGGAAAACATCGCCGACCACATTCGGCAAGTGCTCTCCGCCGAGAGGTTTCTCGAGTACGTGACGAGCGAGGACTTCGACCTTTCTGTGGCGTCCGACGATGACCGCTTGATGGGCTACACCCTTGCGGATTACCGTGCCAGCAACGATCCCGACGTGCGGTCGCACCTCTCGAACGCCGGCGCGTATGCCGAGTTGAGCAAGCTCTACGTGCATCCAGATTTTCATGGTGCCGGTATCGCTCAAGGCCTGCGAGACAAGGCCCTCGCCGACATGGCGTTGCGAAAGATGGACACGGCTTGGCTTACCGTCAACCAGCTGAACGACCGCGCCAATTCGTTCTATGAGAAGTCCGGTTTCACTGTCATCGCCGAGAAAAAATACCGCGTCGGCAATGTCGTTGATGATGACTACCTGCGAGTTCGAAAACTAAATCGAGGCTAACCCGCAGGGGCCGTTGCTGCTGGAGTTGCCGCTGGAGTTGCCGCTGGCGAGGCTGTTGGAACGATGGTCACGGACGGCGAAGGTGACGGTGCGGGCGGAGGAGTAGGCGGAGGTGGCGGTGGCGCGACTGTCGGCTCCCCTGTCGCGATGTCGTATTCTCCGGTGGCAAATTTGTTCACCCACGAGCGGAGATACGCGACGTCGATTTCGGAACAACTTGTTGGATAGAACTCTTTGTGAAGCCGAATAGGTTCATTGGCAAGCCACGGATTCTTGAGCTCTACGACATACATCAACGCTCCAACGGTCTTGTAGACGGCGTCCCCCAGTCGCGGATCGATCTCCATTTTCCACGCCCACGGATTTCGATAGCCTGTGGTGGTCGCCATCCACGACAGAGGCATCATGTTCGTCACCCGGTTTGCGGAGACAACGAAGTTGACCGTCAACGCGTCTTTGGTATCGATGTAGTTGACGATGTCATCGTGGGAGGGACTGATGGCGGGATCACCCCACCAGTGGGCATGAACCTCGATGGGATCGTATTGATAGGTTTGCCCAAACTTGGCGTTGTAATAGGCATAGAGGGACGAATTCCACGATTCTTCGGTCTCCCCCACTTGCTCATTGTCGTTGTTTACGTCGTACGAAATCCACGAAGGAATGTCGGCCGCCGACAGGTTTTTCATGCGAGACCGGTTATAGACGAATCCAACGGGAGGGTCGTACGCCGCAATATTCTGCGGGGCGTCAGGGGCAGATTCGACACCGCGAGGAGTCACCGGCTGCGGACGAACAGGCTCATCGACGGGAGCTGCCACCGGAGCTACCGCCGGAGCTTCCGCTGTTGGCGTTGGGGTCGGCGTGCGAGTCTGCACGGGCGTCCGTGACGGAATCGAACTTTTGGCGGCAATCACCGTCGGAACATGAGCGACGGATGTCGACCCGCTGAGGGCAGAAAGCAGTGCGAAAGTGCCCACGATGGCCATCACGCGAATCAGCAAAGGACTCGAATCCTTAATTGCTGACAATAACTTCAATAAATCATGTACCCCCATTTACCAACTGTATTGGATTGAGGTAGAACGAACCTTCGAGTGTCCTGACAGTGCTAGCGGCGGCGGCGAACCGCGTTGAGTTGAATACCCGACAGCACGAGCGCACCCAAGAACATCAGACCCACACCGGCAACCACCGTGGCGGGCAGAGCGTTTGACGCGCCCGTGTTGCTGAGTGTCGGCGCGTCAACGGGTGTGACATACGTCGTGAACGCGATGCCGAGCAACGTCTGTGTCGTCCATGCACCGTCAACGTAGGTAGCGATCTGTTTGTCAGCCGTTGCATCACCGATGTAGTAGTCAATTTGCTGAAGACCCCCTCCGCAGGCAGCGAATTTGAGGGTAAATGCATAGGTGTGGCCAGCAGTTACGATCGCGGGGCTTGTGAACGTCACATGAAGGGGCGAAGCTACGAGGCCGACGAGTGACGCTGATGCAACTGTCTGTGTGGCAAGGGCAGCTCCGGTTGGCAGAGAGTCCGTTGTCTCGTAGAGGGATGCCACCATGTCACCGGGGGTAAAGGTGAAGTTGATAGGGAGATCGAAAGACGTCAGTTGACCGGATACCCCGGCCGTAAAATTGCTTCCCTCTTCGAGCTCGTCACCGGGCGAAGGGGTATCGGAAGAGCAATAAAGTCCGTTACCGGTAGTGCCAGCAATTGACTGTGTTTGGTCTGCAACTTCAGCGGCAGCGAGCGCCGGCGAGGCGAAAAACATTGTCGATGCGCCGGCCAGTAATGCGACGGAAAGAACCTTCTTCATAAGCATGCGGGAATCCCTCGATTGATGTGACACCATCGTACTGGTTATTCGATGCTCGCACTGAATAGACTTCTCCAAATATTGAATCGGGACTCAATCGCGCCAACTCAGACGCAAGGTCCGTGGCTGGCTCATGCGAGGGTTCTCGAGAATGACACCGATCCCGCCTAGGCCGAGACGTGCGGTGATGACGACTCCGGAGTCTTCAGAATCATTCGCGCCTGAGGGAGCGATTCGGGGTATGTCTCACTCATCCAGGTCACCATGTGTTCTCTCACCAGGCAGCGGAGGTCCCATTGGTCATCGGAGTTGGCCGCCGACGCCAGGAGGCGCACACGAATGAAGCCCCCGGTCGCATCCGTCATGACGACATTGGATGCCCGGCCATCCCACAGCTTCGTCACCGCAAGGAAAGCCGAGAATTCCTCACGAACCGCATCGATCTTGATATGCCAATCGAGGTCCAGTTCGACGGTGGCAAGAATCTGGGATGAATTTCTGGTCCACGCTTCAATGGGGTTGCTTGTGAAATAGGTGGACGGCACAACCAAGGTGCGGCCGTCCCAAATTTCGACCACAACATAGGAGAGTGTGAACTCACCGATCTTGCCCCATTCGCCCTCGACGACAACGACGTCGCCCACACTGATGGCATTACTAAAGGCCAACTGCACACCGGAGAAAAGGTTGCCCAAAACGGACTGCGCAGCCAGACCGACAAGCAAGCTCGCAATACCGGCGGATGCCATCAAGCCAGCCCCCAGCGCACGAACCTCGGGGAAGGTGAAGAGCGCGAGCCCGGATGCGACAACCCAGATTGCCGCGTTGATCAATCGGCTGAGAATTTTGAGTTGCGTTGTGATGCGCCGACTCTGAGAATTCAGGTGGCTTCCGGCCTCAAACCGCAGGATGTAGCTTCTGACAAAAAGGTTAACAACAGCATGGAGCAACCACGCGCCCGTCAGGATCGAAAGGATGATGAGGATTCGCGTTGTTGCGACCCACCAGACCGCTTCGCTTTGGGGCTCAATATGAAAGCTGGCGTTTACCGAAAGAACAACCGCAAAAAAGGCGAGCTTCGGTAGTAGGCGTAGGTAAAAATCTTGAAGCCACGAGACCCTTGAGCGAAGAATTCTGACGATTACCGCAGAGCCCGGATGCTAAAGTTCGGAGTGTGATTCGTCGCCTTGTTGGAATTTCTCGCCCCGTGCTGTGGGTCAACACCATAGGCACGACCGTCGTCGCGATGTGGCTTTCTGGGTTTCTCTGGACCTGGGAAATCGTTCCCATTCTCTTGTGGGTAACGCTTCCGTTTAACCTGTTGATTTACGGCATCAACGACATCTTCGACCAAGAAACCGATGCCGACAACGATCGAAAGGGTGGCTACGGCGGAGCAAAAATCAAACCCTCCGAAGTGGGCTTGATCAGTTGGGCAGTCATCCTTCTCAACGTGCCTTTTCTGGTGTACTTCGCCCTGACGGTTCCCCTGGCCGCCTTTGCGTGGATGCTCGCGTACACGTTCTTGTTCTGGCAGTACTCGGCGAGACCCCTTCGCTTCAAGGGGCGTGCCATCTGGGATTCGGTAAGCAATGCAGATTACGCGTTCCCTCTCGCCTTTGTCCCCCTCGCGCTCGGCGTTGAACCGAGCTGGCCTGCTGTGGTTGGGCTCATGACGTGGAGCATGGCGAAACACGTTTACGACGCCATTCAAGACATTGACGAAGACGCCGCCGCCGGCATCACGACGACGGCTGTCAGATTCGGGGTCCGCGGTTCCTTGATCTGGTCTGGGTCTTGGTGGATTGTGTCGACTGTTGCCTTCGCTCTCGTCAACATCCCCGTTGCCGTCGTCTCGGCGGCGATCTCTGGGTGGTTAGTCTTTGCCAACTGGCGCACGCCGACCAGCGCTGAGGCGAAGCGGTTATACAAGTACTCCGTGTCGTTTCCCTACGTTGCTGGCGCCGTAGCCGGCGTGCAACTCGTGGCTGGCATGTTGCTGGGCCTGTACCCGTGATCCGTCGGCGAATCCTCGTCATCGGGGCCGGACTCGGTGGGCTTGCGTCCGCCGCCCTTCTCTCGCGGGCCGGGCACGACGTCACTGTCATCGAACGCAATAGTTGGGTCGGGGGCAAAAGCCGAAGGATTGATGTCGCTGGTCAAAGAATCGATACCGGCCCATCGCTGGTGACCTTTCCCGCCGCCATCGAAAAATTCCTTCAACGATTCAATGAGCTGGGACATAGCGACGCACAAAAAGCACACGAGATCGCCCCCCTCGCCCTGCA
>CANEXL010000104.1 GCA_947443745.1 Microbacteriaceae bacterium
GATTGGTGTCGCCGGCCGCCGGGTAGTCAAGCTCAACGGCCTTGCCCCCTGCGGGGGCTCCCACGATGGAGTACTGCGGTGACCGCTCACCAAAGTACACTCGAGGCTCAAATGTGCCGAGGGCCCCCGACGACGGAATGCCCGCTTCGAGGAATACCGGCTGACCATCGACCGAGTTTTCGGTTCCGTAGGCGGCAACCAGGCCGTAACCGTGGGTGTAGACAACCGTGTTGTTGTACCAGGACTGCGATGAACCAATGCCAGCCTGGTTGAGTTCACGCGCCGCTACAACGGAGTCTTGGGACTTGCCGTCAATCGTGTACCGGTCAACGTCTAGTTCCGAAGGGAAGGAGTAGTACTGCTTGAACTGCTCGAGCTGCGCGAACGAAGCCGTGACCAAGGCGGGGTCAATGATGCGGATGCTCGCGGTGGTTTGTGCGTCGGCGCGCAGTGCGCCCGGTGCGGCATCTGTGGTCGCGTTATAGGGAATTTCTTCTACGTTGGCAACGCCGTACGCTTCACGCGTCATGTCGATGTTGCGCGCGATGTACGGGGCTTCCAGGCTCCGCTCGCTGGGGGCCACAACGAACCGCTGAACGACCCAGGGGTAGCCCAGGCTCAAGACGAGACCCGTGACAACCAGAAGCGCGGTGCCCACAACGGGCAAACGCCAACGGCCCGTGAAGGCTGTGACCACGAAGAGCAGCGCCACCAAAATCGCGACAACAGACAAGATTTGGAGACCGGGGATCTTTGCGTTCACATCGGCATAATCCGCACCGGTCATCAGGCCGGTCGCATTCGTCAGGGTTGCAAACTGGTCAACCCAAATGCTCACGCCCTGTAGCGCGATGTAGATCGCACCCAAAATAGCCAGCTGGATGCGGGCTGCCTTGGCTACGCGAAGTTCACGCTTGGCAACGGAAATTGAACCATAGACGTAGCTAGTGAGCAACGCGGCGATTGCGCTGAGCAAGATGATGGCCGAGAAAAGACCAATGACCGCCTGATAGAACGGCAGGTCAAACAAAAAGAACGAAATATCAAGACCGAATTGAGGATCAATCGTGCCGGTCGGCGTGCTGTTTACATACAACATCGTGGTCTGCCAGCGCGTTGCCGTTGAGATACCAGAGAAAAGACCCAGCAAAGCCGGAACACCGAACGTCAAAAGGCGGCGGAGGGGCTCAATGATCTCCTGGTAGCGGTCAAGCTGGGAGCTGAGACGTGCATAGACCGGACGACGACGGTACGCGATTTCAATGGCCAACCAGACAGGGACCGCCATAGCAACGAAGCCGGCGACAAAGAATCCGGCGCTGGCACCCCACTGGGTCAGCAGCACATTCAAGAAGCCCACTTGGTCGAACCACAAGACTTCGGAGTACACACTCGCGAACACAAAGAATGCAATCAAGAGCACCACCACAACACCGATGGTGATGGCGAGTGGTGCGCGCGAAGTCTTGCGCCGAACGGTATTGGAATTAGTCACGTATAACCCTTACATAGTGTCGCGTATCGTTGTGGTTCAATTCTGACACGTTGCCAACGTGTGTGTCTTGGCGTTCATCTCCCCGGCCGTGTCGCCGTACTTTTTGATGAATGCCAGAGCGTTGAGGGAATCCTGAAGCGTAGCGACGGAATACACGTCTAGGCCCGAGGGAACATGCCCGACAACTTCGTCACAATTTGTCGATGGTGCCAAAAAGACGGTCGCACCAGCCTGTTTCGCCCCATACAATTTCTGGCGGATGCCTCCGATGGGTCCGACAGCACCATCTGAATCAATGGTTCCCGTGCCGGCAATGTGGGCACCACCGGCGATATCAGTGGGGGTGAGCTTGTCAATAATGCCGAGGGCAAACATCATGCCCGCGCTCGGACCTCCCACGTCATCGAGGCGAATGCTCACCTCAAAAGGAAAGTTGTATTTGGCCTTGGCCCCGATACCAATGACGGCTTTTCCGGCAATATCAATCGGCGTAATAGTCGCGTCGGTTGCCACGCCTTGGCGCAGCACACTTATCGCTGCCGGAACGCCCACACCACTAGCGGCGACGGCATCGCGGAGACCCTGAACACTCTTGACTGGCGTTCCCGCAAATGACGTAATCACGTCACTCTCTTGCAAGACGCCTATCGCGGGCGAGCCGTCCGAGAATCCGGCAACCTCGATTCCGGTGACAACGTCGTATCCAAGATTGGTCAAGGCCGCGGCAATCGCATCCTGCTGGGAATCACTCATCAACGTCGTATTCGCAGCGTCACGTTGCTTCTGCGATTCGTTGGGCGGGAAAATCGCGCTGGCAGGAACGACAGCCTTGGAGGGGTCAAACCAAGCCCCGATGATTTCCATCCAGGAGGGCAGATTATCGGGGTTACCCAGAACAGAAACCGTAAGGAGATCGAGCTGACCTGTTGTGGGATATGTGTCGGCTCCCGACACCGTGATGAGGGGAATCTTTGTTTTTTTGGTCTCCGCCGCGGCAGCATTGCTGCCCCCCGCGCTTGACGGGGATTCGGTCGAGCTCGGTACCGGCGCATCAACGGAAACGGTCCCGAGGGTGTCAAAAACAGGACCTGGTTGCTCCACGACATACGGCGAGGGAACAACGGCCAAGGTCAGCGCGACTAGCACGGAGCCCGCGAGCAAGCCGATTCCTAAGGAGCGGCGGCGCTCTTCCCGCGAACGACCGCGAGGTGAAGACTTCATTGGTTCGCCATCGTCGTCAGTGTGGAACAGCGTCAACGCGAATCCTTTCGACGTGCGGTTTGGGGTGGTTTTGTTCGCGCGTAGCGCACGCAAAGAATCTACAGTCTAGAGGCCTTACACAGGCTCTATTGCTACCGTAGATTCACGGGCTGAGAGTCTGCTGGTGACGGCAATCGAGGCGACGCCTGAAACCCCCCTTTTTGACGTAAGGATGCCGATTATGACGGATGCGAACGAGGAGAACCCCGAAGACGAATTTCGGGACATGTTGCGCGACATCCTGTCGGGCAAAGAAGGCGTGGACGCCAGCAAACTCGCTGGTGCGGCAGGCCTGCCAAACGACCCCGTGAGCCTCGCCCGTCTGATGGGCCAGCTTCAGGCGGCCATGAACTCCAGTGGTGACGGCATCAATTGGAGCCAAGCAACCGAACAGGCTCGATCCATCGCCGAAGCCGGTGTTCAGCGCGTCACCGCTATCCAACGAGCCGAGGTTGATCAGGCGTTCCATGTTGCGTCGCTGTGGCTCGGCGAAGTGACACAGATTAGTGAACTCGCGCAAGAGCCACGGCTGGTTACCCGGCTTGAATGGATTGACGCCACCATGCCGCTGTGGATCCAACTCGCGGAGCCGGTTGCCAACAGCATCTCCGACGCTTTGACGCACGTGATGACCGATCAAGCCCCCGAAGAGATGAAGGGCATGATTGCGGGAGCCTCGCAGCTGATGAAACAAATCGGCGGCACCCTTTTTGCCATTCAGTTGGGGCACGTGGTCGGCCAGCTCTCCACCGAAGTTGTGTCGGGCGGCGACGTCGGCATCCCGTTATTTGATGACGGTCAGGCGGCCCTTCTGCCTCAGAACATGGCCGAATTCGGCGAGGGGCTCGACATCCCCATGGATCAACTTCATCTCTATCTAGCGGTGCGCGAGCTTGCCCACGCTCGACTCTTTCGCCATGCGCGCTGGCTTCGCCTCAACCTCATCTCCTCCATCAGTGATTTCTCCCGCGGCATTTCGATTGACGTCTCGCGCCTCGAAGAACTCGCCGGTAATTTTGACCCAGCGAATCCCGAAGAGCTTCGGGATGCCATGGCCAACGGAGCTCTCATCCCCCCCAAAACGGAGGCGCAACTCGCGGCTCTCACTCGGCTTGAAACGCAACTCGCCCTCATCGAAGGCTGGGTTGATGTCGTGACGTCAGCCGCGACAAACCGGCTCCCCCGCGCCAGCGCGATTGCGGAAACCGTTCGTCGTCGTCGCGCATCGGGTGGCCCCGCAGAGTCCGCCTTTGCCACGCTCGTGGGCCTTGAGCTGCGGCCACGGCGCTTGCGTGAAGCCGCAATTTTGTGGCAACACGTTTCGGATGCAGTAGGACCCGACGCCCGCGATGCCCTCTGGTCCCACCCTGACTTGATGCCCACTGCTGCCGACCTTGACGACCCCGGTGCCCTTGTGGCTCGCCTGACGGCCCAAGCCCGCGGCGAGGTTGCGGAACCCGACGAAATGGACCGCGCCCTCGAAGATCTTCTGAACGGCAAGGACTTTGAGGGCGACGAACCCTCCAGCTAAATCACTGCTGTGGATGGTTCACGCAGCTCCAGGGCCCCCTAAGCGACGATGGCGGCATGCTCAAACTGAACCCTGCTCACACCATGCTCTGGCGCTCTCCCACTTCGGTTCAGTTTGGGGCCGACGAACCCGTCGCCTATCTGCCCCTCATGAACACGGCCATCGAACGCGTCATCACGGCACTGAGTTCCGGCGTCAGTGATGTTTCCCTGGTCGCCATCGCTCGGGAATCAGGAATGACGGATGGCCAACTTGCTGAGCTGCTGGCCGCGCTAACTCCCGCTCTCGTTGGAGCGGACAACATTTCACCGTGGCGCATCACCATTGATGGAACGGGGCCCACCGCCGAGACCATCACCATGATGTTGTCGGCCAGCGGCCACACGATCGTAACGACGCGCCCCGATGTGGTGATCGTCATTGGACACCATGTTCTGCGCCCCGACCAGACAGGGAGCTGGCTTCGTCGCGACATTGCCCACCTCCCGGTTCTTTTTGGCGACAGCCTCGTGCGCATTGGCCCCCTCGTTACCCCCGGTGTTGGCCCGTGCCTTCATTGCGTCTATCTCGATCACGCGGAGGCCGACGCGTCATGGCACATCCTGGCGACGCAGCTCTTGGGCCGAAAGAGTCGACTCGAAACGCCACGAACTTGCGGCGAGGTAGCGGCAATGATCACCCGCTGGATCGACAACTCGGCGGGTCCTGAAATGCCGAGTCGGTTAGCGAACCGGCGCCATCCTCGTGAAGGCTTGGCCACGGGAGAAGTGGTTCTTCTCGAGGCTAGGAGCGGGCGGACGACGCGCGTGACGTACCGCCAGCGGGCGGAATGCGCATGCCAAGCTCTGCCACAAAACGTGACACCGATCGCGAACCGGCGCGCTGGGAACCTTGCTCGGACCACGAAAGTGACAGACGCTTTCTCGCCCGCGTGACGGCAACATACACAAGCCGCCGTTCCTCCGCAATGGACTCGATGCCGGTGGCGTAGCTAATAGGCATCAGGCCTTCCGACATCCCAATGATGTGAACGGATTCCCACTCCAGCCCCTTGGCAGAGTGCACGGAAGCCAACGTCACCGCATGCATTGTTGGTTCGTGGCGTGCTTCTTGGCGTGCCATGAGTTCATCTGTAAAGGCACGGAAGCTTGTTCCCGTTCGCGCTTCGTCGGCCAACACCATGAGGGCATTGAGCGCCTCCCACTTGGCTCTCACCGCTCCGAGAGTCTCGGGAGCAGTCTGCGTCCACCCGAGTGAGCGCAAGACGTCACTGACCGATTTGAAGAGTGGCTCGCCCGAAATAGAAACGGATGCCCCCCGAAGGGCCAGGATGGCCTGCTTCACTTCGGGCAGATCGAAGAATCGTGTGGCGCCGTGCACGAGATAGTTGATTCCCTCATCCGAGAGAGCCTGCTCGAGGGCGGCCCCCTGAACGTTGATGCGATAGAGCACAGCGATATCTTCGGGCTTTGTTCCGGCGGCAATTTCACCAGCGATGCGTGCTGCGACTCCGCGCGCTTCGGCGGCATCGTTGGGGTAAACGTTGACCTCAGGGACGGGACCCTCAGGGGATTGAGCGGTCAACTGGAGGGCCCCTGCGCGATCTCTCATCAGCGCATTCGCTGCGGTCACAATCGGACCGGTCGAACGATAGTTCGTCTCGAGGCGCACCAAGGTCGCGTCAGGAAAAGCAGAGGGAAACTCAAGGAGATAATCGCTGGTGGCACCCGTGAACGAGTAGATGGTCTGACTCGCATCACCCACGACACACAGATCTTGGCGATCGCCCAACCAAAGATTAAGCAGGTGATGCTGAAGGGGCGACACGTCTTGATACTCATCAACCACGAAAAAACGGTAGCGTTCGCGCACCTCCATGGCGACGCTGGGCTCGCTCTCAATCATGCCCGCGGTGAGGAGGAGAACATCCTCAAAATCAATTTGGGCTCGCTCGTCTTTGAGGTTCTCGTAGGCCTGCTGAATTGCCATGACTTGAGAAACTGGAAGGCCTCCTGGCATGGACCGACCATGGGCTTTCACCTCATACGCGGCGAGCGTCAAATTACTGACTTTGCGCCACTCCACCTCGGTAGCAAGGTCACGGATGGTGGCGGTGTCAACCTTTGACCCGGCCACATTGGCAGCCTCAGCGAGGGCACGACTCTTCTTTTCGAGAATGCGCGGGGTCTGACCGCCGACAACCTGAGGCCAAAAATAGCCGAGTTGCTTAAGGGCTGCCGAGTGAAACGTGACCGATTGAACGGGGCCCGCTCCGAGATGGCGCAGCCGCGTGCGCATCTCCCCCGCA